>SLJN01000100.1 GCA_007135115.1 Balneolales bacterium | reverse complement strand
GCTTCCGGAATCAGAAATTGCTGAAGCTATCGAAATCGAAACCGACGAGTCCGGTTCGTATCATAACCTGTATATCAACATGACAGGCGAATTGGATATCTCCGCAGCTGAGTTAACCCTCGATTATGATGCAAGTTCCGTTAACGAAATCGAGTGGGTTGGTACAGCTAAGAGTGAAGAGCTTCAGACTGCTAAATCTGATGAGGACGGCAAGCTCAAACTGGCCGCCGCCGGAACAGAAGCACTTGAAGACAGCGGTGACTTCATCCACCTGAGATTGCATGTGGATAATGATGCTGATCTTCGAGACCTTTATTCACTGGATCATCTGCGCATCAACGAATACGACCTTACCAGTGAGTTTGACGATAAGATTACGTCCTCACCTGATGAGATGGCTGATGTACCTGATGAATTCAAACTGGGCAACAACTACCCCAACCCATTCAATCCGGTAACGACGATTCCTTATCAGATGCCGGTTAGTGGTGAAGTAACCATCACCATTTACAATTCGGTGGGTCAGGAAGTGATGACTTTGGAGAATGCCGAACAGGATGCCGGTCATCATGAAATTCAGTGGGATGCCTCGAATGTATCCAGCGGCATGTACCTTTACCGCATAGAGGTACGCAGTGAACAGGCTGATACCTTTACCGATGACGGACAAATGATTCTGGTCAAGTAAGCCACCAAATAATTTCAAAAAGGAGGCACTTATGTGTACCGGAATCATGAGAAGTTTATTGACGGCAGGTATTCTATTTGGAATGGGTCTCGCTTTCAGTGCAAAAGCTGAAAGCGACCCCGTTTCCATTACAATGCCCGATACCGTTTTGGAAGCCGGGGTTGAGATTCAACTCCCGGTTTCTGTTGATGAAATTGATAGTGATCAGGAGGTAATGGCGGGCGAGTTTACACTCGATTACGACAGAGACCTCATCACTATCGATGAAATTCATACGGATGAAACCGTCCTTGAAGACACGGACGTAGATTACAGCGTGCCAACCGGCCGGATTGCTTTCGCATCCTCCGAAACCGTAGAAGGCTCAGAAACGCTGATGTATCTCAACATCCGGATGAATGACGACGCAGTACCCGGAGATGGTTCCTCACTATCTATGACGGCTCAGTTCAATGAAGGCGATCCCGAAGCGGAGGTAACCAGCGGTGGGCTTTCGGTGCCACAACTCAGCATCTCACCTTCTTCTGTAGTAATCATGGAGGGCGAAACAGCTCAGTTCGAGGTAGAAGGTGATATTTTCGAGCCGGTTGAGTGGTGGGTTTCCAACGATGACATCGCTGAAATCGACGAAGATGGTTTACTTACCGCGCATGAAGAAGGCACCATCCGGGTCTTTGCTGAGGATGACATCGGCACAAGAGATTCAACCGAAGCATTCCGGATCAATTCAGAAGCCCTTGCCGAGCTGGAAATATCCGCTCCGGATACTACTGTACGGCAAACCAGAGACTTTCTGTGGCCCGTAAAAGTATCTGATCTCGATGGACTTGAAGTGGTTTCCCTCCAGTTTGATATTAACTGGGCGGATAACCATCTCGAATTGTTGGGATTAGAGCTCGATGATACGCTTCTTGAAGATTTCGGAACCGGAAACGTTGAGTACGATTATGGCAGTGGTGAATTCTCTCTTGCTGCGGCAGGCGATACTCCGCTGGAAGGTGAAGGCACCTTGGCTTATCTTCACTTCAGAGTCACGGATGACGGATCCGGCAATCGAAATCCGGACTTTTCAAACATCCTGTTCAATGAGGATCTCGAGCCGGATCTTGAAATCGGCACTATCAGCATCGACGCCGCACCCGATATCATCCTGTCTGAAGAATCTCTGGATATCGTTGCCGGAGATTCTGAAACCATTGAAGTAGATGAAGGCGGCACCTCACCTTACAGCTGGTATTCTGAAAATGAATCCATCGCTGAAATTGATGAGGAGACCGGTGAAATAACAGCAATGGAACGAGGTAAAACGGAAGTATACGCCATCGATGGCGAAGATTTTGAGTCTCGAAGAACAGAAATCGAAGTCTTTGATGTGAGTGTGGCAACATCCGACCACAGTCTTGAACTCACTTCCGAAGATCAGATTTCCATCGAAACCGATGATCTAACGGATCTCGAGGTCTTCGCCTACGAAGCCAAAATTTTAGCTGATTCTACTTTGCTTGATTTCAAAGGTGTTGAAACCGACGAATCTCTGAGTGAAGACATGAACGTCAGCTACAATGCCTCGGGTGATACGGTTCGGATTGCTGCAGCCGGTCAGGAAGAGCTATCAGGAGAAGGTTCACTCTTGTATCTTGAATTTGCAGCCGGTGAGGATGCGACATCAGAAGAAGTTGCCGACCTGGATTTCCGGGAATTCAGCTTCAACGATCCCGGGATGCCGGACAATCCTACCGGTTTGCCAAAGGGTTCGGAGGTCGAGTTTTACCTGGATCTTTCCAATCCGGAACTTCAATCCCCCGAGGATGGCGCAGAAGATGTAGACCTTCAACCTGAGTTCTCCTGGGAAGCCGAATTCGGCGAGAACTTTGAAATCCGAGTTGCCGCTGATGAGGATTTTGATGAGACCGTCGCAAATGCCGATGATCTTGATGAAAAATCCTTTACTCCGGACGAGGAACTCGATGATGGCAATACATTCTGGTGGAAAGTGAGAGCTGAAGACAATGGTGAACATTCCGATTGGTCTGACGCTTTTTCCTTTACCACCAAAGTTCAGGAGCCGGATGCACCTGGTCTTGCTTCTCCGGAAGATGAGGCTGAGGATATCGAGATACCGGTTACTTTTTCCTGGGAGACTGTTGGTGAAGCAGACGCTTATCAGTTACAAGTAGCCACCGATGAGGATTTCGACAATATCGTAGCTGATGAAAGTGAAATCGACGATCCGGAAATCTCTATGAGTGATCTCGATCATGAAACGGAGTATTTCTGGCGCGTTCAATCGGTAAGATCTGATATTCCGGGAGACTGGTCGGAAACCCGCAGCTTCACTACCGTAGCAATGGAACCCGATAAAGTCTATCTCGACTCTCCCGGTGACGGCGCTGAAGATGTAGACCTACAAACCGAATTCACCTGGGAAACCGATTTTGGTAACCGTTTTGAAATCCGGATTGCCACTGATGAGGATTTTGATGAGATCGTCGCAAATGCCGATGATCTTGATGAAAAATCCTTCACCCCGGATGAGGAACTCGAGGATGGCACTACGTTCTGGTGGCAGGTGAGAGCTGAAGACAACGGCGACTATTCCGATTGGTCTGATGCTTTTTCCTTCACCACCAAGGTTCATGAGCCTGATGCGCCTGGTCTTGCTTCTCCGGAAGATGGAATTGAAGATGCGGAAATCCCGGTGGCACTCGAATGGGATGCTGTGGCAGAAGCTGACAGCTACTTTGTCCGAATTGCCACAGACGAAGATTTCAACGAGCTTGTGATAGAGTCTCACTCATCCGAGGATACCGGTTTCAACTTTGAAGATGCGGATTATGAAACCGAGTATTTTTGGAAGGTTCGGTCTGTGAGAAAAGACACACCTGGTGAGTGGTCCGGGAGTTGGAAGTTCACCACCGAATCAGCAATACCGGACGTCGTAGAACTCGAGAGTCCGGAAGATGATTCAGAAGGCATTGATCTCCCACTTGATTTCGAATGGCAACAAGTTGATAACGCCGAATCGTATCAGCTTCAGCTTAGCGAAGATGCGGACTTCAACGACTTGGTTGTGGACTCCACGGAAATAACCAACAACGAAATCACGCTCAACCCGAATCTTGAGAGCCTTGAGACCTATTATTGGCGTGTCCTGTCTGTAAATGACGCCGGAGAAGCCGACTGGTCCGAGGTTTGGACATTTCAAACATCGGAGACGGTTAGTGCGGATGAACTGACCGAAGTACCGGATGATTTCGAGTTGCAGCAAAATTATCCGAATCCGTTTAATCCGGTTACGACGATAAGATATGCCCTACCGGAAGAAGCGGAGGTACAACTTGAAGTCTATAACACACTCGGAGAGCAAGTCACCACACTGGTCAGCGGCAGACAAAGTGCCGGTGAACACGAAGTGGATTTCGACGGCTCTGACCTATCCAGCGGTGTTTTTATCTATCGCCTCAGAAGCGGCGATCAGGTAATCACCCGAAAAATGTTACTTGTTAAATAACCCCACCCGGAAACCAACGGTGAGCCTTTGTGCTCACTGTTGGTTTATATACTTAGCCCGCCATTTTTTTGCCAATCTAAATTCTTCTTATTACTATTGTACTAATAAACAATATGAGAGTATTTAATTGATAAGCTCATTATGACCTGCAATCGACGTAATGCTACTCTTGCATGTGCTTCCCTCGCTTTTGCAATAGCCGGCTGTTCCGAAAAACAAAAAGACCCAGAGTATTTGAACATTTCAGAACTCCCGGAGATGCAAACCGAACATCAATTAACCATCTCCTACACCGACGATTTTTTCTTCGGAGGAGTATCTGCCGTAGTAAGTGACTCGGATGAAAGAATCTTTGTAGGTGACCGTGAAAAAGCCAGGATCTTCATATTTGATGAAAGCGGTCACTACCAGGGTTCATTCGGCCAGCAAGGAGAAGGCCCCGGCGAATTTGAGCGTGTAGACAACATTCAATTAAGCCCCAATGAAGACACCTTATATGTGCATGACGGATATTATGATGACATTCATGTTTTCGTAAATGATGGTAATAACCTGAAATATCACATGAATTTAATGTCAGGGTCTTAGACAAGAGTGCTGCCAGAGAAATTTACCCTATTGGTAAAGCCCATTTACTTACCACTTTTAATGTAATCGGCGTTGAGGATGCCGGAGAAGGTAAATACTCAGCTTTACTTGACAGCTTCGGTGAAGTAAAAGCTGATGAGTTTCGGTTTGTTCACCGAGACGAAATGATCATACAGGAAGATGGGCAGATGACCATGTTTATGGAAAAACCCTTCGGATGCCAATCTTTACTCTCGGTCGGGCCAAATGATCATATCTATTACGCATGGAGTGAGAACCCGGTGATTGAAATCACTACCAAAACCGGCGAGTGGGTTGACAGCGTCAAAGTCGGGTTGCCAAACCGTGAAATCACCCCAGACCTCATAGAAGAACACCTCGAAAATTATGATGAAGACGTGGTAGAATTCATCCGTGACGGGTTTCCAGAGACCAAAACCCGCTTTCCGTGACTTAATAGTGGATGGCCAAAACCATATCTGGATCAAGATTTACCCGGATTCATCTACAGACCCAAACTGGTTGATTCTTGATGAATCCGGCGAGCCTCTTATGGCCGTAACTTTAGATGAAAACTTTGTCATCCAATAGATCCGTAACGGACAATTTATCGGCTACCTTCCGCCTGATGAAGATAATGAGCGACTCAGTTATAAAGTAAAAACCTATTCCTATTCATTAAGTCAAAATTAACCCTCCTGAGTGTGATCCGATACAGGATCCATTTACGTGTTTATGTATAGGTAATGTCAGGCTGTCTTTAAACTAAGTGTATTTATCGGGTTGCTGCAAAGTCAAACCATTACTCTCTTCGGTAAAGTTTAAACAAATTTGGATGGATCAATAAACCAAACCATGCTTCTTAAAAGATGATATGGTATTGAGTTACATCATTGACTTACAGTGATCTTACAGCCTGTTAATTGAGCTAACAAGAACAAACCATACAAAATATGAAGATATCAAGAGTATTCTTAGCAATACTGATCTGGGTTGTGATCCAGGCTTGCTCCACAACTGAACCACTTGTTTCAGATATCGATCCGGACTGGGAGTCTCAGGCTCCTGTAGAATCGATGGGAACAACTTATTTTATGGAGGAAAGCGATCGGATAGTTATCGGAAATGATAACGACATTTACATCCTCGATAAAAACACAGGGGAGGTTGTTGAAGAATTTGGTCAGGAATTCTGGCAGCGCATCCTGCCGGATACTGCCGTAACCGTTGTCGGAGAAGACGAAGAAAAATATCGGTATAGCCCTGATGACGGTACCGTAACACATAAAGAAACCGGTGAGGAAGTGTCTGACTTTTCAGAAAACCTGGGGGATGAATTCGCTGAAAATATTCAGGAAAGTTCACTTCCATTTGAAGGTGTCATCGCCGATGCCTACACACTGATCCCTCACAGAAGCACCAACAGCATGATGCTTTTTGACTACCGGTTCTTTAATGAGTCCATTACCTCTATGGATATCAGTACCGGTGACCAATCCTGGCAAACCTGGGATCATGAGTACAGCATGGCAAAATATTCCGATCTTATGGCATTAGGACATAATGCCTTAGCAAACCTCGGTGCAGCTGCTTTCGGGGGTGAAGCTATTGAGGTTACAGACCGAGATATCCGCGAAGGTCAGGTCTCTTTCATGAATAACATTTTTTATGAAGTACCCGATTCAGACTACTTCGTATTCCTGACTTTCGATGGTTTGGTATTGTATGATGCTGCTGAAGGAGAGCAGGTTTGGCACGTTGAAGAGTTTGATGGTGGTGGTTTAGCCGGAGTTGAACGTCTACCGGATGGCGACTTTGTTGTATTGAGCAAAGACAATGAGTTCCTGGATAGCGTAATGGATGTGTCAATTGCCGACGCATTTCACGTCGCAAGAATCTCTGCCGATGGTGACGTTCGATGGGTCACCGAATACGATGCCACACATGCCGAAGCCTTATTCGTCTCAGACGACCATGTTATCGTAGATGCTTCCCCTACCGAAGTTTTCGATATCGAAACCGGTGAAAAACTTTGGGAAAGTGATGCTGAATATCGCATGCACCGATACTACAATATTTTGGTAGAGGACAACCGCATGTTTGTTGCCGGAGACCTGGAAAACCGATATGTGACAGCAGGACACCGTGGCTGGATTTGGGAATTTGATCTTGATACCGGTGATGTACTTTGGAAAACCGAAGAAACCCGTACCGTATTTGATCAACCCATCCTTGTTGATGATATCCTGATAGTAAGTGGTGACGGAACCTATTTCGATGGCAACGGAGGAGTCGCAGGAATTGACGTCAATTCCGGTGAAGAGCTCTGGAAAACCCCGGAGATGTCCGCTTTCGGCTGGTTTGGTTTTGTCCAGGAAGGTGAATATTACGGATACGAAGTCACCGAACCATTCATCTATGAAGACATCATGTATGCAGCCGGACCAGATAACATCTACGCCATTGATATAAACACCGGAGATATGGTCTTCGAAGATGAACACGACGCTCACGGTACCGGCGGTAATAACGGTCAGCTGGTGATGTACGGGGATAAAATCATCCTCGTTGGCCTCGAAGCCATAGTTGCTTATAACCGATATGACGGAACTGTTGAGTACGCAACGGAAACCGAAAGCACTTCCTCATTCACCGCTCACGATAACCATATTGTTATTCGTGACGGTAATCAGCGAGCAGGCGCATTCAATCCGGAAACCGGAGAACTCGGACCTATGATGCGAACGGAAAGTGGCTCAGGAGGTCGATTCGGTGATCTTTCCAACGGAATACATGTCTCTCACGACGGTGATTACGTATTTGTTCTGGAAGGTAATACGATCAATCGGTACAGCTTATACTAAGCCAACACAAGTGAAACTCTCAATCACTTTGCAAAAGGCCGGGACAAACCTCCCGGCCTTTTTTTATTTCATACCACTAATCACGCCGGTCGAAGCCGTCCCCGGCTCGACCGATTATCACTCCGCGTCCCCGCGGATACTCTACTTTTGATAAACTTTTAAAAGTTAAAACGGGACGAGGACGTCCTGGGATGATCCGCCGAGTCCCGGAGGACTTCGGCGGGCGTTAGTTTACAAGAAATGCTCCGGAAACAGCATCAAGTTCTAAATTGATCATATTTTCATCAACCTGAACAGATGCTCCGGTGAGGATATCTCTTACATCAGCTTCAACATTAAAATCCCGAAGATCTCCCTCAATATTAACCGGCTCTTCCTCGCGATTCAGGGCAACTATTGCCCATTCATCTTCGGAGTGATAACGGGCATAAACGAATACCTGCTCATCGTCTCCGGTATATAAGGTTTTGAAATCTCCGGTACCAAGTACATCATGAGAGCTTCGAAGTTCTCCCAGCTTAGTGTACCACTCATGCAGATCATTATTAAAACTGACTTCATCCCGCGGCCGGTCCAGTCCGTAGGGATGATTTACTTCATCATCATATTCCAGATCCGGCCAGACCATCGGCTTTCGGTCGTCGGGATCGTCTGCGCCCCACATTCCGGCTTCGGAGCCGTAATAGACCATCGGCGAACCAACATAGGTGAATTGAAACAGCGACACCAATTTTAACACGTCCCACTCTTCATCATTGGGCTTTCGAACATCGTACTCCATCGCTTTTTCAACTTCGTCCAGCCGGGTGTTTTCTTTGAAAGGGTTATCGGCATTGACAATCTGAGTGGCCAGCCGTTCGGTATCATGACCGTCCATCAGATTTTGCATCGCGCGGTTGTTGGCCGGAGTAAAATCATCCCGCAGGCCTTCCAGACGTTCATCCAACTCATCCGCAGAAATCGTTTGGTTGATGAAAAATCCGCTGGTAGCATAGGTCCAGCGATAATTCATCACCGCACCGAACATGTCATCAGCAACCAGATCCAATGCCCCGTCGTCCCAGGTTTCGGCGATGGTCAATACATCATCTTTGATGCTGTGTACGTGTTCGTGCCAGTCCCGCCAGAAGTCATTACCAACTTCGAACGGCACATCCAGCCGCCAACCGTCAATGCCGCGATCCGGGTCGCCGTCGGGAGCCATCCAGCGCTTGGTGACGTCGAAAATGTGCTGTTTTACTTCGGTATGCAGATTTTCATCAACTTCGGTGAACTCCGGCAGACCCGGGTAGCCCCACCAGCCTTCATAGTCGAATCCAAAATCGTATTCATCCCCGAATTCATTTACTTGATACCAGTCTACAAAGTCAGAGTCTTCGCCACGCTCAACAATATCCTGAAAAGCCCAGAAATGCGGGCCGGTATGATTCCACACCCCATCCAGCACAATGCGTATTTCTCGATCGTGGGCTTTTTCGATTAGTTCCAGAAACAGTTTATCGGCTGAAGTCCACTGCCAGGTATCCGGATCGTTCGGGTCCTCCTCTGCCATAATTTCTGCATCGCCTTCCGGATCCGGTCCGAAAAAACGGTCGATGTGGTGATAATAACTCGCATCGTATTTGTGCATGGTAACCGCATCAAAAATGGGATTGAAGTAGATGGCTGTTACGCCGAGATCCTCCAGATAATCCAGCTTATCGATCACTCCTTGCAAATCGCCGCCGTATCTGCGGGAAAACACCGAATCAAAAAACTTCGGGCCAATGCGCTGCTCCCAGTCCGCCCGCTGATACCAGTCGCTGGTCCAGGGTGTGATTTCCCAGCCATCAGGAGCTTTGAGATCAAAGCCAAGCGGATCACGGATGCGATCGGCTGTCGGATTGTTCGTCGAATCGCCCTGTCGAAACCGTTCAGGAAAGATTTGATACCAGACCACATTTTCCGCCCATTCGGGGATGTTTTCGCCGGTGACGGTGTGTTCATCAGAAACCGTAGCGTCCTGATTTTGATCGGAGGATGAGACTTCACTATGACTGCATGCGGCTAACGAAATAATAGCGAGCTTTAATAAGATAATTTTCATTTATCTGAATAATTACGTGTAATAATGGGATTCAAAAACCGGGTTTTATGGTGTTCAAAGTTTTGCCATCTACAGTTTTGTAGATATCAAAGTCGGAATCAATTGTAAATATGGGGTCTTCCGCATTGTTCTCATACTGTGCGAGAAGATTTATATCAGCAAAAGAAGCTTTAGAATCGAAGTATTTTTCGTATTGCTGATGAATATACCCAAGATGAGCAGGATAGGGATTCTCAACCTTAATAAACCTCTCTTCAACCATTTGCATCAAAACAGATGGTCCTCTGTCTGTCTTTCGAAGTAAATGAAATGCCTCTGTAAGCACTGCCGGGTTGGTCAACAATATTCCGGAAATATCATCCAGTACGGTAACCGCCCAATGATGATAGCGATCTCTTCTGACAATCAGTGCAACAATGGGACCGGTATCAATTAGAGTTTTAGCGGCCAAAATCTTCCATGTATTCATCATTAGAAGTGAGATCTTCCGGCCCTTCAGCTTTTCCAATCAGATGTTCCATTTTTTGATGGAGGGATCCGCTTTTAGGAGAAGTTTTGTATGCAACCAGCCCATCTCTCACGGCATTCATGACAGCCTCTTTTTGACTTATCCCTCTGATATCAGCTAAATCCTGAATCTGCTTTTTCTCTTCTGGCGTCAGTTTCATCCCGTACCAAACGATATGTTTTTTGGATTTTCCCATAACAATAAACTGGTTGCAACTTTGCCTAATAAACGTTGCAACCAATGGTTAATTTTTTAGCAGATTTGTTTTTTGTGGGGGCTGCAGGGACAAAATGAATTCAGGAATGGTGCCGGTAGGGACGCAATGCATTGCGCCCCTACCGTTCAAACATCTATTCTATTCCCCCACCACCTCAAACAACCTGCCCGAATTCGCACGCATATCTACCCGGACATTGCCATTTTCCACCGATATTTCGGAGCGATCCTGGAGAAGGTCACGTAATTCCGCCCCATCCAATTCTATTTCGGCGTTTTGGTGGTGAGGGGCATTGTTGAAGACGACCAGCATTTTGCTATCGCCGTCATATCGGGTATAGGCCAGTATATCCCGGTCATCGTCTTCGAGAACGTAGTTTATATCGCCATAGATAAGTACCGGATTATCGGTGCGTAGGTTGGCGAGGGTCTTGATATATTCGAATAACTCCATATCCGGTTCCACTACATCCCGTTGGCGATGTGCTCCGTGTGGGTGAGTAACTTCATCTTCAAATTCGAGATCCGGCCAGATCAACGGCTTTCGATTGTCGGGATCATCTGCTCCCCACATGCCGAACTCCTCGCCCATCCAGATGTGTGGGGCGCCCTTGTAGGTGAACTGTTTCAAATAGACCTGCCGGACATTTTCCCAGGTCTGTTCATCCGGGCGGTGGATTTGGTAATCTTCATCCTCCCGGGGGTTGGCCTGATATTTATACTGCCCCGGGTTCAACAAACACGTACCGATCCGCGGGGTATCGTGGGTGGAACTTACATTCATCGACCCGAGCCATTGTTCATCGGTCAGATTGGTGTGTACCGAATCCAGATGCTGTACAAATTGGGTGGGTGAGGTTACTTCAGATTGCGCCCCGGCGAAGTAGCTTCGGGATGGCAGGTACCAGCGGTAATTCATGGCAGCATCAAAAACGTGTTCTTCGAGCCAGGGTGTGGGATCGAGCAGCTTGTCCGGCCAGTCATCCCACCAAAGTTCGGCAACCATGTACGCCTCCGGATTGATGCTGCGGACAAATTTTCGGTAATCCCGCCAGAAATCCATCGGGAGTAGTTCGGCGACATCGAGTCGGAATCCATCCACACCGCCCTCGAGGCTACCGTCGCCTTCCGGATCGAGCCAGCGTTTGGTAACAGCGAAGATGTGGCGTTTCAATTCGGGGTGCAGATTCCCCTCATAAGGCTCTGCATGGGGGATTTCTTCCGGTCCGTCGAAAATCTTAAACTCCGGCAACTCCGGTACGTCCGCCCACTTTTGATAGGAAAATTCGGTTCCTTCCTCTTCATCCTCAAAAGAATAGATGTTGTACCAATCCTTGAACTCTGAGTCTTCCTGGTTTTCCTTCACATCCCGAAAAGCCCAAAACTCACTGCCGGTGTGATTCCAGGAATAATCCATAACCACCCGAATATCCCTGTCATGTGCCTCCCGGATGACTTCGAGGAACAAACTATCGGCTGAAGTCCACACCCAGCTATCCGGATCGGCGGGATCTTCTTGTTCGATCAGCTCCATATCGCCTTCCGGATCGGGACCGAAGTTGACATCCACGTGATGATAACTGCGCGGGTCATATTTGTGCAATGACGGTGAATCGTTGATCGGATTGAAATAAATAGCCGTAATTCCGAGCTCTTCGATGTGATCCAGCTTATCGATCACCCCTTGTAAGTCTCCTCCGTACCGGCGCTTGTGGACCGATTCATAAAAATCTTTGTCGCTATCCTGCATCCATTCTTCTTCGGCGTACCAGTCATGACCCCAGTCGGTCGGGTGCCAGGAATCAGGTTTATCATGGGGCCAGGAGCCTTCAATCGTTTCAAGGGTTGGATTGTTATCAGGATCGCCATCACGAAACCGCTCGACCATGATCTGATACCATACCGCTTCTTTGGCCCAATCAGGCATGGAAGTCAGATCTTCTTCGGGTACATCTTGCGGAACGCTGTAAGGGTCTTCACCACATTGTGTAACACTGATCAAAAGAAATACGAACAGTGCTGAAATCCATATTCGCTGACTCATAAGGAGGCGTATTAATTCGGTAAATTTGTATTTAAGCGCTGATGCATCTCAGCATAGCTAAAAGTGTGCATTGCAGTCCGGTTGTAATATATTGAGAGCCAGCTCCTGATGAAAGAATGCAGAAATATTAATCCGCTTATTGAAGCAATTATATCAACAAGAATAGTAGATTCTTGTTTTCACTTAACACTGCCTTCCACTACTGATGCTTCAGGCGCTTTTTTCAATTGGCATTTGCTTACCATCGCTTGCAAATGAACTACTTCTGACAATAAGCTCCGGTGAGAAAATGGTGTGAGTGACATCAATTTCGGGGTGATGAATCCGCCTGATCAATTTTTCTATTGCGATCTTACCCATTTGGTACATGGGCTGCCTGATCGATGATAACCCGAGAAATTCAGAAAAACTGAGATCGTCAAAGCCCACAATCGGCAGTTTTTTGTTAAAATCCTGCATGGCCTTTAGAGCACCAAGTGCTTGAATATCGGAGTTACAGAAAACGGCATTGAAATTCTGGTCACTTTGAAGAATGGCCGACATCGCCTGATATCCATTAAGTTCGGTATGACCATCTCTCTCGGTATCCTGACCGTAAAAAAGCAGATTCTCATGAAATGTCATCCCGGCTTCATCGAGCGCTTTGCGAAATCCGGTGCTGCGTTCAATTACCGGTTTTGAATCAGCCATAGCACAAACCATGGCTATGCGGTCATATCCCTGGGTGATCAAACTTTTGGTGGCTTTGTAAGCCCCTTCAACACTGTTTACCGACACCGAATCGTAATCTGAATAGTACTCATCAATTAAAGCGATCGGTCTTTCAAATTTTTTAAAATAATCCCATCCGGTATCATCAAAGTGAATGGAAATGATGATATACCCATCGGACATCCCCCTGTTAAAGATAGTTTCGACTTCTTTTCGTACCGAATCGCTGCGAACTTCACCGGTGGTTTTAATATTGGAAATCTGTAAATAGAACTCACTGTCCGCCAGTTGATCCTGCATGCCTGCCAGAACCTCCATGAAAAAGTAATTGGAAATGATCGGTACGATTGCGGTAATCAGTCCGGTTTTGCGCCGGGCCAAACTTTGCGCCATCGCCCGGGGGTGATAACCCAAAGATGATGCAACTGCCAGTACTTTATCTCTGGTTACATCAGATACTTTCGGGTTGTTATTGAAAACCCGGGAGACCGTGGCAATGCTTACTCCTGCCTGTCTGGCAATATCGTATATTGTTGAACTCACCCTGGTAGCCTTATAATAGGTAAGCGCCCGGAGTTCAGCGGTTTTAACATCCTACCATTTGCTGAATCACACAGGCCGGTTTTAGTTTTTGAACACCTGCCGGTGATCTGTCCGGCAGGTGCTGAATTTAGATATCTCAGTTTTGAGTCATCTCGTAGGAAAAAGGTATACTTTTCAGGTTGAGGCTGATCGTATAGTTTCCTGCTGTTTCAACGGGAATGTTTGAACCATCCCAATCGAGCTCCATATTACCGGTGTCATCACCGTAGTTTATGTTCCAATCGTTGTTGGCACGGAATTTCATCTCACCTTCCGTTAAATCGGTGGTAATAGTCCATAGTTGATCATCCGGATTGTAATCCATAACCGTATCGGCATCCCATCCGCCGGGAGTGGCATCACCTACGATACCCCATTCGGTTAGCGTGGTTTCATAGGTGAAATTATTGAGATTTACGACCATGCGATAGAAACCGGATTCGTCAGCTTCATTATTCGGCCCGTCCTCTACAAGAGTTCCGTCACCACTATCGCCCCAGTTGAGATCCCAGGAACGCTCATCGGTAAACTTGTACTCGTTGCCGGTTCCGGCCATATAGACATAGCCTTCGTAGATTCCGTCATCATTAAATGAAAACAGAGGAGGTGCGTCAGCCGGACTCCAGTCACCGCCATAACCGCTCGCTGATTGATAGCCCCCGGGTACATAAATCTCCGGATACTCGATGATAACCAGATACGGGCTGAAAGAGACTGAGACAGGCTCTGAAAGCATTTCTTCATATCGTGCGCCATCGAGTTTGGCAACCACGCGAATTTGAATGTCAACAAATTCACCGGCGGGATAACCCATGGTAAGCAAAGTCGAGTTGATGTCGGATACAACTACATCAAAACTGGTGGCAAATGTTCTGCCAATGCTTCTTACAGTTTCGAAATTGTCACCGGTTTCACTTATTTCAATGGTGTACTCCACGGCGGCGGCATAGCCAAAATCTGCTCTTTCCCATTCGAGGGTAAATAGTACACTTTCAGCCATATCTTCGGTGAGCTCGAAGCTGCCTCCATCCACCTCAGAGGAGATGGATGGGGCTACCGGATCGGCGCTGATCATCGGGTTTGAATCCCGGTCGCAGGAATAAGCGACGAACATCAGCACCATCATTAAAGGTAAAAATCGTGTCGTTTTCATCTTATCAAAATTAGAGGGTGAATGAATATTAGTAACCCGGATTTTGTGTGAGGTTTGGATTCGCATTTACCTCAGAAGATGGAATCGGATAGATATTCAGATGAGCTGACGTAGCCGATCCGTCTTGTGAGCCGCCTTTCCAGGCCCAGACATAGTCGGAAGTTGTGAAATAGTTGTAGCGGATTAAGTCAGTCCGGCGATGGCCTTCCCAATAAAGTTCTCGGGCTCTTTCATCGAGGACGAAATCCAGCGTTAAATCAGCTGAGCTTATATTTCCGGAAGTATCCCCGTATGCACGCTCTCGGATTTCATTAATCAGCTCTAAAGCAGTTGATGAGCTTCCATTGCCGCCACGCAGTGTTGCTTCAGCGTAGATCAGGTAGGCCTCGGCCAGCCGGAACATCGGGAAATCTGTATCAACAAAAGCGGTACGTGAACCGGGTTGTCCGGTTGAAGTAACATTCCGCCATTTCGTTACAGCGTACCCGTCGTTGAAATCACCAAAGTTATTGATTTCACGATTTTGTCCATCTGTGTGGAAAAGTGCCCGCCCGTCATTGTCCTCATCAAATTTGTCGACAAATTGAGGTGTTACTCTGTGGCCTTCCCATCCGCCGGTGATACCAAATTCCGAAGCACTCATACTGCCACCGACGGCTGCATGAATGATGAAATTGGTTCCGCCAAAGGTTTGCGTGCGGTTACCGTCGAAGGGTATGGCAAAGATGATACCATCAGCCTGATCGTTATCGGCGCGAAACAGCTGCTCGTAGCTTTCATTCAGCACATATCCGCCATTATCGATGACTCTTCGGCTGTAAGTAACGGCTTCGTTCCATCGGGATTCACCGATATAGACTTCTGCATTCAGGTTCAACCGTGCAAGCAACATCCAAACAGCGGCACGATCGGCACGCCCGTATTGATTGTTTTGCGGAGCGGCTATATCGTTTTCGATAGCGAGCAATTCACTTTCAATATATTCGAACAATCGCTCACTTCCGATCGGGCTGGGATGAAATGCCCCGATGGGATCATCTTCGGTCACGAAAGGAACTTCGCCACCATATAAATCCAGGGCATGCCAGTAGCTCAGAGCACGTAGAAATCGCGCCTCTGCAAGGTATTCCTGGATTTCCGGTTCGTTTCGCTCCCGTGCATGCCGTATGAACTCATTCGACAGTGTGATTTGATAAAAAATCCGGCTGTACATGGCCATCACAAAGTCGTTGGAGGGCGTCCAGCTTTGCGTGTTGAATGAAGGCAGTCCCGGATCACTCCAGCTAACAACAGCTTCATCGGTCGGAATTTCCTGAGCTACCCAATATTGGCGTAGATAGCTGGAAAACCCCTCATCAATACCCTGAATATCTGCCATTCCAGCCGGCCCTTGCTGACCGGTTACGGCAAATCCGGCATACATTTTCGCCAGAACCCGCTTAAAGTTTTCAGGATCCTCGAATACCAAATCGGAAGTGATTTCACTGTCATCGATTGGCGAGGTGGATAAATCATCGATGCAGGAGCTCCAGAACGGAATCAGTCCGATGATCAACGCAAAGATTAATATGCGAAAGGTTTTTGGATTAAACATGATTTTGCGTCATTAAACTGTTAAAAGTTGATGCTCAGGCCCATTACAAAGGTCCGTGGTCTTGGGTAAATCTGGTTGTCGATTCCGCCGAATACTTCAGGATCAAGTCCGCTGTAATTGGTGATTACGAAAGCGTTATTGACGGTACCGGAAAGCCGAACCGAGCTGTTGGTCGCAAACAGATTGCGGAAAGTGTAGCCTAATGAGATGTTATCCATTCGGATGAAGGAAGCATCTTCTACGTAGTGATCGGAATGGAACCGTGGATCAATGAAATTGGTCTCCAAAATGGAGGCAGGTGAATTCCGCAGGTACTGGTTGTAGAGCATATCCCGGTAGAAGCCGTACTCGGAATTTACGTTGTTGTAGACGTAGTTTCCGACATGAGCTCTTGCTGAGAATGAAGCATCCCAACCTCTGTGCTGAATCGAGCTGGAAAGACCAAAGATGAAGTCAGGATCCGGGCTGCCGAGTCGGTACATATCGGCTTCGGTAAGCCGGCCATCACCGGTACGATCCACAAAAGCACCTTCAATGGGGAATCCATTGCGATCATACACCTGCTCGTACACATAGAACGAGTTGCGAGGAAAACCAACCGAGTGAATTTGAATGGTATTACCTACACCACCTGCAATTCCTCCGGTCTCAACACCGATGTATGACGGATCGTCGACGGTAGTCAGGTTCACAATCTCGTTTCTGTTGAAACTGGTGTTAAAGTTTACCTGCCAATAGGTCTGCTCTGTGGCAATCAGGCTACCGGTTACATCTAGTTCAATTCCCTGAACTTCCAGCGAACCGACGTTTGAAATGATCTGGTTGGTGAAGTTCGTGCCGGCAGATACCGGGATCACGTTTAACAGATCGTCGGTGCGTCGGTGGTAAGCTTCTACCGAGCCTCTGAGTCTATCATTGAAGAAACCATAATCCATGGCCACATTGTAGGTGGTTGTTTCCTCCCATTTAAGTTCAGAGTTGTAGCCTTCCGGCCGCAATGTTCGAATAAATTCATCACCGAATCGATAATCGGCTGTAGGCTCACTGAAGGTGTACCGGGCCAGATACGGGTAGTTCCCCTGGAAAATCTCTTGCTGACCTGTTACACCGTAACCAAGTCGCAGACGAAGTGTAGAGAGGTTATTAACGTCCCGCATGAACGGTTCATCGGCGATACTCCATGCAAACGCGGCTGATGGGAATAAGCCCCAGCGATTGTCAGGAGAGAAACGTGATGAACCATCTGCCCGAAGTGTTGCAGTCACGCGGTATCGGTCCATAAACCCGTAGTTGGCACGGCCGAAGAAAGAAACCAGGTAGTTCTCGGTTTTGTAGTCGGTATCGGTGTGTACAACCAGGGTATCAGCACGGTTATAATTAGTGGTGTAGGTCGAACCTTCTTCATAATTATGCTCCCAGGAATAGCCGGCAGTGACATCCAGATAACTGCTGATTTGAGGCAGATTGGTGTCATAATTCACATAGAAATCGAGCAGTTGATTTCTTTTCTGCTGATCATATTCGGTAATAGAGCCTGAAAAGGCATCTCCTTCGAAGGCAAACGCTGCCCGATCAGTCACTTCGTTTAAACCGGTCCCCACGCCGGAGTAATCATACCCCAGATTCAAGGTAGTAGTCAAGTTGGGAACGAACGGCAACGAGTAATCGAACTTAAGGTTACCTACAGATCTGAATACGGTTGACCGGTCGTTGGTTTGATTGATAAGTGCAACGGGATTGGCTGTTGCAATCTCAATGGGTTGGCCGTCGGAGTCAAGCCAGGCAAAGTAGCCTCCGAAACGGTCATCACCGTTGGATAGCCGCACGGGTTGAGTCGGATCAAAAGCAACTGCGGCTCCAATAGCTCCGCGATTTGCGAATTGGTTTTCAACTCGGCTACCTCTGAGGTTTAGATCAACGCGCAGATCGTTGTCAAAGAAAGAAGGAGTCAGCGCTAATGAACCTGTAAGACGGTCACTGCTGGATCTATTCAAAATACCATCGTCACCGGTAAAACCTACCGAAGCGTAATATGGCAGCCTGCCGGTAGCTCCGGAGAAGCTGATATCGTGGTCATGGGTAATTACATTGCTGTAAATTTGATCCTGCCAATTGGTCTCAGCATCACCCAGGCGCTGGGTACCTCTGTCACCAAACTGCTCTTCTATAACCGTTCTGAATTGGTCTGGTGATAAAAGTTCAAGTGTTTTGATCGGTGTCTGATAAGAATATTTACCGTTATAGCTCACGGATAAAGGTTGACCGACCTGCCCTCTTTTCGTGGTAATAACAATTACCCCATTTGATGCACGAGACCCGTAAATGGCGGTAGCTGAAGCATCTTTCAAAACGGTAATCGATTCGATATCAGCCGGGTTGATGGAGCTGAGAGGATCCCGCATTCCGGAGATGCCGTCACTATCCATCGGGACACCATCGATTACGTAGAGGGGATCGTTACTTGCCGATAACGAAGATCCGCCACGAATTCGAATAGCCGGACCGCTACCCGGTGCGCCATCACTTGAGGTAACATTTACGCCGGGTATTCTTCCCTGGAAGAGCTCTCCCGGAGAAGTAATGGCACCGGCATTAAAATCGGCAGCTGTTACTGTTCGTATGGATCCGGTATTATCCCGAACCTGGCGAACACCATAGCCGATGAAGACAACTTCGTCACCATAAATGGCCTCGTCCATGAGCTCTACGGTGATTTCTGATCGGCCTTCAACAGGTACTAATTTCGATTGATATCCCAAGTAGGAAAATCTGAGGGTATCATTTTCGGCGACGGAAATTCTAAATACTCCATCGCGATCAGAAGTGGTTCCTCGCTGTGTTCCTACCACAGAGATATTCACACCAATTAATACCTCACTGGTGTTGGCATCAATTACCCGTCCTTCCAGGCTTATATCCTGTGCCTGTGCAAAATGCCCCGGCAGCAGTGGTGATAAAGCAAACAAAAAGAACAGGAACATAGATATTCCAATTTGCTTACTGGTCATGATTATCACATGTTAAATGATTGAAATTAAACTACCCTAAATTCATGTTAGGATATTGCCCGCACAGATTTACACTGTGAGGATTTACTATGCATTCAGCATCTCTGATTCCGGTTGATTTAAGGATGGCTTACTCAACCAGAGATAAAAACTCCAAACCCGATTATATAGCTACCTCTTCAATAAAGTGTGAGGCTATAACCCGGCACCATACATTTTCAAACTACCCGGGGTTTACAGGTAAGCTTACACAAACTCTCCCGGCCCCTACTAAATAAAATCTTTTGTTTCCAACATGGGATGAAATGAAAGAAATGAAACCTGCTGACTCAAGTGTAGTCAGCATTGTGGTTATCACTTTTAACGGGAATAGATTACCGTCGCTACATTTCATGTTCAGTCAGCATTAATCAACGAGGGTAGAAAACGATTTTGCTCTCAAATGGAAAGCTTCTCAGGCATCGCGCTGAATGTCTCATTTAGCGCTTAACATAATTTTACACAAATATAATGGAAGCGCTTACATAAAGCAAGTGTCTTCAGAAATATTTTTGAACT
>SLJN01000251.1 GCA_007135115.1 Balneolales bacterium | reverse complement strand
TTTGATAATTAATATCTTTAAGAAAACAGGTAGTGTCGTAAGAAAACGCCAGGATCAAGGCGCGCGAAGTTCCCAAAAAGCACTGTTTACAGACGTACTCGAGCATTTTTGGGACGAGTGGAACGCCGATATTAGCGTTTTCTTACAGACACTAATTACCTACGATTCGCAGGATATCGTTAAAGATGACGAATATCATCAACCCAACCAACAGTATCAAGCCAATTTGTTGTAGTCCCATTTTAACGCGCATAGAAGGTTCTCGCCGGGTAATGCCTTCGTATATCAAGAACATGAGGTGCCCGCCGTCCAACATGGGGATCGGCAATATATTCACGATGGCGAGTGTAATACTCAAATATGCCATGATCCGCCAGAAACCAAGCATGCCTCCGGTTTGGGTAGCTTCAGCAGAGATATCGGCGATGGCAATAGGTCCGCCCAGATTTTCTCTTACAGATATAGAGCCTGTCAACAATTGTTGAAATCCGTTTATAATGGCACCTGCAGTATCATGTGTTTGGTTTATTCCTTCGCCAATGGAACCAAATAAGCCATGCTGAATGGTTTCAGCATCAA
Source organism: Balneolales bacterium (assembly GCA_007135115.1). Classification (GTDB taxonomy): domain Bacteria; phylum Bacteroidota; class Rhodothermia; order Balneolales; family Natronogracilivirgulaceae; genus SLJN01. Next base: position 5,429 of record SLJN01000251.1, on the reverse strand, counting down.
AGTATTCAAACAGATTAACCGGTCCAACACCAATTAAGCCGGAGTCCGTATCGGGTGTAACTTGTGTTGTGAAGGTTTCTCCATCCCGCAAGACCGTCAGTTCCAGACTCTCTTCGGCATTTTGAATATATTCCACCATCTGAAGCCAATAGCTGATTTCCTCACCATTGATGGCCACAATTTCATCCCCCGACTTCAGCCCTGCGTCGTAGGCAGGATCCCCTTCTGATACGACTCCAATTTTACTTGGCAGTGCGTTTTCTATAGTTACAAAATCCTGGTTTTGTGAAATTTTGTCGATTAATCCCTCAGGCGCTTGTAGCGTAACCTCTTCTCCGTCCCTCAGAACCGTAAAACTAAGCCTGGAACTGGTAAGATCACTCAGCGAAAACAGAACCGGGCTATCCACATATTCTATGGGCTTGTCTCTAACAGCTACGATGCGATCACCCGTTTGAAACCCAACTTCTTCAGCAGTTGATCCTTCCGGGATATAAAAACTGGATACATTATCTATCGGGATGCGTTCCGATCCATAAGTGTAGACGATACCGGTGAAAATCACATACGCCAGTATCATGTTGAAGATGACTCCGGCGGTAATTACGATAATCCGCTGCCAGACGGGTTTACTTCGGTACTCCCACGGCTGGGGCTCTTTTTGAATTTCCTCCTCTTCCATCTCCTCGGCCATACCGGAAATTTTGACATAACCACCAAGAGGGGTTGCCGAGATGCAGTAATCCGTATCACCGTATTTTTTACCAATAAGGCGTGGTGGAAAACCAATAGAAAAACGTTCCACCCGCATCCCGAATAGCTTGGCTGCCAAAAAATGTCCAAGTTCATGCACCAGGACCAACACGAAGATGACCGCGATGAAAACAACTATTGCAAAAACAAAACTGGAGATAAATTCCATAAAAGAAACTTAAATAAGATTAAAAACCTACCTGTTGCGCAAAGTAACGCGTCTGGGAGTCGATATCTTGAAGAGACCCGACAGATATTGATTGATTATGTGATAATTTTTCTAAAGAATGTTCAACAATTTCAGCAATCTGATCATACCGAATTTCCCGATTCAAAAAGCGTGCAACTGCCACTTCGTTTGATGCATTCAAAACAGCCGGTGCATGCCCGCCTGTTGTCAAAGCATCGAGTGCAAGCTTGAAGCAGGGAAAACGCTTGTGATCAACGGGTTGAAAAGTTAGTTGTTGTTGCAAACTCCAATCCATTCTCGGAGTACTAAGATTCCAACGTTCGGGATAGCTGATTGCGTACTGAATAGGAACTTTCATATCCGGCAGACCGAGTTGCGCCTTGGTAGAACCATCCGAAAACGTGACCATGGAATGAATGATACTCTGTGGATGAATCACCGCTTCAATTTTTTCAGCAGGAAGATCAAAGAGCCATCGGGCTTCTATAACCTCAAGTCCTTTATTCATCATCGTGGCCGAGTCGATCGTGATTTTGGCACCCATATCCCAATTGGGATGATTTAAAGCATCTTCAACCCGGATTTTTTTCATTTCCGACGGCTCCATCTCCCGAAAAGGTCCGCCACTTGCGGTGATGATCAACTTTTCAACCGCCGAAATATGCTCTCCCGTCAGACATTGCAAAATAGCGCTGTGCTCGGAATCTACGGGAATTAACTTTCGATTCTCTTCCCCACAGTATGACTTAAGTAACGCTCCACCCACAACCAACGACTCTTTATTGGCAAGAGCAACCGTTTTGTCCGATTGTAACGCCCGTACCGTTGGGTGAAAGCCTGCAAAGCCGACTAATGCATTTACGAGGATATCATAAGCTGCATCAGCAACCAGGTCGAGCATATCCGTCTCTTCAACAAGAAAACGTGTTTTTGAGTGACTGACGGCTTCTTTTAAGTCCGAAAGTGCATCGGCCTTATGAATTATGGCATACTCAGGTTGAAATTCATTTACCTGATCCGCAAGTAATCTCCAGTTGGAATTTGCAGAAAGCCCAACAATTTGGATGCGATCAGGATTTTGCCTGGCAATATCCAGTGTCTGCGTACCAATAGATCCGGTTGATCCAAGGACAAATAGCTTTTTACAGGCTGTCAAAATGGTATGTTTCTATATCGGATAATTCCTGAAAAATGAATCGCTAAGATAACGTTTATACACCAAATTTAAACGAGTATTTGAGATCAGAAAATTCAGATCTTTTCTATCGGTTTTTATCTGCCGGAATCAACTAAAATCCAAGTGATGAAGCTACTTCATACATTTGCGCATGTGCCTTCACGGTCTCCTCAATAGCCGGACCGTACCCGCCTCCGGAAATCAGCAACACCAGGGGTAATTGCATGTCAGTGATCTTACTTATAACCAATTCTTCCCGCTGACGAAGACCTTCCAGCGATAGATTCAATCGTCCGTACTTATCACTTTCGAGCGGGTCAATTCCTCCAAGGTAAAAGACGATATCGGGGCTGAATTGATTAAAGACATGGCCCAATTCACGCTCAAGAATCTGCAGGTACGGTTTATCCGTTAGACCATCCTCAAGAGGCACATCCCGATCAGAAGACGGCTTTCGGAACGGATAGTTTTTCTCCCCATGCATCGAAAAGGTAAATACATCCGGATCATCCTGAAATATTGCAGCAGTGCCGTTACCCTGATGCACATCGCAGTCTATGATCAAAACTTTGTTCGCCCATTTAGACCATTGAAGGGTTCGCACTGCCACACAAACATCATTATAGACACAAAACCCCTCCCCGTGATCGGGATAAGCATGATGGGTTCCACCGGCGAGATTTCCGGCGATACCATCCTGAAGCGCCATCAGCGAAGCATTCAGCGTACCTTGAACGGCAAGTCGCGACCGAACGGCGAGTGAATGTGACCACGGAAGCCCAAGACGACGAGCTTCTTTGCGCTCCAGCGTTCCGTTGGAGATGGCATTAACGTAACGCCGGGTATGCACTAAGTACAAATGTTGATAGTCAATCTGACGTGGGGCTACAACATCTTTAGGCTCAATGATTTTTTTCTGAAGTAAATAATGGTGCAAGCCTTCAAACTTACGCATCGGAAATACGTGATCTTCACTGATCTGTGCATAATATCCGGGATGATAACTAACTCTCATGATCTATCGAAGTGCGATTACGGCCATCATCCGGCCTGCTTTTCCGTTTTGCTTTCGGTGTGAATATAGCTTTTGATCCTGTTCCATCGTACACAACGGTGATATTTCAATAGCCCCTTGTATGCCGGACTCTTTTAATTGCCGACCTATTAAACCTTTAAGATCAACATGAGGTTTAGTGTACGAATCGCGATCTACTAAATCATCTGGAAACGCTTCGGTTACCTCTGGCCCCACTTCAAACTTATCACAGGAGATGCACGGTCCGACAAAAGCTTCCATATAGGCGGGGTCGGCACCAATCTCCTTCATCTTTTGAATCGTTTTCGGGACGATGTCAGCTACGGCTCCCCGCCATCCGGCATGGGCTGCTCCTATGATCTTGTTTTGGACATCCGCAAGCAAAACAGGCGCACAATCGGCAACTTGAATGGAAAGCCAAACTCCGGGGCGATCCGTAACAAGTGCGTCGGTATCCGGGAAAACTCCGGGTTTCTCCGCATACGCCACATGATTGTTATGAATCTGGCGAGTGACCGCCAATTGATCAAGAGAACCCCCCAGAGATTCAAGCCACTTTTTGCGGTTTTCCGAAATTTGATCTTTAATATCCGGCGAAGTTACTCCAAGGTTGAGCCCGGAAATTTCAGCACCAGCGTTAAATTCAGGATTCTTAAGTGAAAATGCGGCAATCAATCCCTCGTTTTTTTGCGCCATCCGCGGGATGATTGATTCAATTTGATTCATAAATCGTATTTCTGATCAATGTTTCGGCTTCTTCTGAAGGGAACGGCTCTCCGGTCCAGATCTGAAAGGATTTCGCTGCCTGATGCACAAACATAGAGAGTCCTCCAATCGGTTCCCCGCCGGCTTTTTCAGCTTGTTGTAGAAACAAGGTTTTTTCCGGGCGATAAATCAAATCGTAACAAATTTTTTGCTTTAACAAAGGTGCAATTTCATCCGGAATGGGCGATTTATCCATTTTCGGGTGCATCCCGACGGGTGTTGTATTTACAACTAATTTACTGTCGGAAAGTATGCTTGGCAACCTCGTGTAATCAACAGGTTCTATTCTACGAGTAGATGGATACGTTTCAGGGTCAACTTGATCCGGCTTTCGGGACACCAGGAAGATCCAGTCCATTTTAAGATGCTCACCCAAAGCATAGCAAACCGCACGTGCAGCCCCTCCGGTTCCCAGAACTACAGCTTTGCTACCACTTAGAAACGACTCCCGCTCCCAAAGAGGAAACAAAAAACCATGTATATCCGTATTAGCGGCTCCCCAGCCGGACTCATTGTGATAAATCGTATTTGCTGCGCCGGTTTGTCGAACTTCATCATCACAAAAATCAACGAATTCAGAGACCTGCTTTTTAAGTGGAATAGTGACGTTGGCACCTCGGAATTGAGAAAGATTCAATAATTCCGGAAGTAGTTCAACATCTTCCTCAGGCACTTGTATTGCGATATATTTCCAGTCCGATTGAATTTTGTTCAAGGCGTTACCGTGTATCAAAGGGGAAAGGCTGTGGTCTATCGGACTCCCGAGAACTGCCAGGAAATTTTCACTCGGCGGTGAATGAAGCACATCTTTGAGTCTTTGGCTCATAAGTAATTAAGTCATAATTTGAATATACCATATTAGTCTGAATATCTCATTGGGTAAATTTTCATGAAGCGAACTTCTTTGGTGAGATTTCAATTTCAGGCAAAAAAAAAAGTCCGCATGAATAAACTCATACGGACTTTTTATAATACCGTTCAAACCCGGTTTAATCAGGCGGTAACTTCTTCGGCTTCACTATCTGCGGATTGCTTTTCTTCCAACTCACCGCTTTCAGCTAACTCTTTGAAGGTTTTAAGCTCATCAAGGAGGGTAGCTTCAAGATTTTCCATGAATGACTTGAGCTCTTCGGATGGTTCGCCAAAGAACGTTCTGTAATCCAGGCTAAAGTCTACTTTCGTACGAGTACCGTTTTCCAGCGGAGTAAAACGGATAGTACCGGTTTGGTTCAGATTACCGTTGATGGTGATCCAGGCAAACCGTGTGTTGCGAAGATCATCGATAACGTTGGTTGTCCAACGGAATTCCTCTCCTCCAATTTCGGTTACATATTCAAATGTTTGTGAATTGATTTTGATAACTTCCTTTAGATGACTCAGGAATCGGGGAAAGTCAACAGGAGAGCTCATCAATTCATAAACCTTGGCCAGAGGCAATTCAATTTCGATTTTTTGATGCGCCATATGATCGTTGATCTACTTCGTAGTGGTGAATGTTTGTTGTGAAT
>SLJN01000025.1 GCA_007135115.1 Balneolales bacterium | reverse complement strand
TTCCTTCCAATAGAAGCCGCATCTGTTCTGCACCCACTCAAAATAGGAGACTGTAACGCCACCGGCATTTGCCAAAATGTCCGGGACCACGAAGACACCGTTTTCAGCCAGAATTCTATCGGCCTCAGGCGTTATGGGGCCATTCGCAGCCTCGCCAACGATCCTGGCTTTAACTCCACCGGCATTTCTGGCATTGATCTGGTTCTCAAAATACGCTGGAATGAGGATCTCGCAGTCAAGGGAGAGGAGGTCTTGGGTGGATATATCCTCAGAACCCGGAAAATTTACAGTATTTACCATTCGACTTCCTTTGACGCTGGCCATTTCCGAATGTTTGATGGTAAAAACCGGAAATCAGGTTTTTGGGATACCGGTAGCCTACATCGAGCGTGTTCAGGATTATGCACGGGAAAAAACGGAATTCCGCGAGCGCCCGCTAATTAAATACGAAGATGACTACATCCCGTTTGTACGCCTCCACTCCGTATTTAATACCGGTTTAGAGCATCCGGCACTCGAAAAAATGGTGTTGATACGACATCAGGGTAAGCCCATGGGCATTTTGACAGACACCATCATCGGTAATATGCAGGCGGTGATGAAGCCCTTACCGCCAATGTTTGCCACAGCACCCGCAATTTCATCTTCCACCATTCTCGGTGACGGTTCTGTCGGTCTGATACTCGATGTCGCCGACCTGGCCTCATTATGTCGAAAAGAAGAGCAGGATTATCTGCAGTCTGTCGACGACAAACATCTCAATAATACAAAGACTTAGTACAATGAGTAGTAACGAGTCCTCCCTCAGTGAACAATTTGTGACTTTCACGCTTGCCGGCGAAGAGTATGCCGTGGATGTGTTCAAGGTCAAAGAAGTTATCGACCCGCCCACTATGACTCAAGTTCCCAATATGCCCGATTACATACCCGGAGTGATCAACCTCCGTGGAAATGTAATCCCGATCGTTGATCTGAGATATAAACTTGGGCTTGGTTCATCCGAACAAACTACAGATACACGAATCCTGATTGTTCAAGTCGAACTTGATGGCAGTGAAACCGGAATTGGAATAATTGCTGATAAAGTCAGCGAAGTGATCAACATCCGAAGTGAAGAAATGCACGCCCCGCCCGAAATGGGTACAAGAATCCGAAGCGAGTTTCTTCACGGTATGGGTGAAGCGGCCGAAGATCACTTTTTACTGATCCTCAATATCGAAAAAGTTCTCGAAACCGAGGAAATGCTGCACATCGTGGAGCAGACCGAAGAATCACATCCTGATGAAGAGGATTCGGAAACTTCATCAGAAAACATGGATACCGAATCAGTTAACGACAGACCCGAACAGGAGTAACATCTACTATGGCTCAAAAAAATAGCTTTTTAAGAAAATATCGCATTGGTACCCGATTATATCTCGGGTTTGGTTTAATAGTTCTTTTGATGATTGTGATCAGCGTACTTGCGCTTTTGGGCCTACGTCATGAGAACGAAGTGGTAAATTATCTTAATGAAGATATCATTGAGACCACCGAAATTACCAATGAGATCTATGATGATCTGTATCTAAGCACCATACTTGTTAAGAACGCAGCCCTTGCCATAAATGATGAGAACAGGCGCTCAATCATCAATGAGTATGAAGAGGTTGTTCAAAATGTAGAAACCGAAATGCGAGAGCTCGCCGACATCGGTATCTTGAGCGATGCACTTATCGGTAATTTTGAAAATGAATTCCGCCGGTCACAGGAAATCCACCGGGAGGTTTTTGATTTACTCGACTCCGAGGAGGAAGTATTCGAGGACGGGGAAGTTATTGACCAAGATGAGGATGGTATCGATATGAATGAAGTGATCTTCATCCTAAATAATGAATCTCAACGAGCCGAAGTCCGGACCCGCGAAGCTTTCAACCGGCTTTTAGCAGAAAATGAAGATGAGGCAGCCGATATGGTGGAAAGTGCAAATGCAGATTATCGATTCACCATTTTTTCCGTCATTGCACTGCTTGGTGTCGGTATATTTGCAAGCATCATCACTGCTCGCCGCTTTACTGAAAGCATTACAGATCCGATGATTGACACCAATAGGTCTCTATCTGAGGTCTCAAATGGAAATCTCACCGTTAAGCCCGTCATCGAAGGCCATGATGAAGTTACCGACTTAAATCAAAATCTCTCAGAAACCATAGATAGTATTGTAAAAGTGCTTTCCGATATTAACCAAGCTGCTGAAAATGTGAGCGAGGGAAGTGTTCAGTTAAGCTCCATGGCCGAGCAAATTTCATCCGGAACTACCGAGCAGTCTTCCAATGTGGAGGAGGTATCGACCACTATGGAGCAAATGAATGCCACGGTTGTCCAGAATGCCGACAATGCCCGCGAGACCGAGTCTATGTCGCGCGATGTATCCGAACAGGCGCAGGAAACCGGCAGTTCGGTAAACAAAACAGTGTCTTCCATGAAGGATATTTCTGAAAAGGTTTCTTTTATCGATGAAATTGCAAGGCAAACCGACCTGCTTGCGCTTAATGCAGCTATTGAAGCGGCCAGAGCCGGTGAAAACGGCAAAGGATTCTCTGTGGTGGCAGCTGAAATCCGCAAACTTGCTGAACGTGCCCAAAAGAATGCCGCCGATATCTCTGAACTTTCTGAAACCTCCGTAAAAGTTGCTGATGAATCGGGTGATAAACTCAATGAACTGATCCCGAAAATTGAAAAAACCGGGTCGCTTATCCAGGAAATCACCGCATCCAGCAACGAACAAGCCACGGGCATTGACCAGGTTACGCAAGCAGTGCGCCAGCTCGACAGCGTAATTCAGCAAAACGCCAGTGGTTCAGAGGAGTTGGCCTCCACCAGCGAGGAGCTTTCTTCTCAAGCTGAACAATTATTGAATACTGTGCTCTTTTTCCGAATCGATCAAAAAGATCTATCAGGAAATAAGAAACAAAAAAATATTCGTTCAGCTGCCCAGCAAAAACGAAGTTCAAACGGTGGGATGAAGCTTTCGAATGCTGAATCCGGCCAGACCGGGCTCAAATCGAAACAAGCTGAAACATCGTCTAATCAGGGTCAGGATGAAAACCAGGGTATCGACCTTGACCTAAGCGATGATGAAGCCGACCGATATTTCAAATAAGATTTATCTCCTGACCGACAGCCGAGGAGATCGGTTGTCGGTCTTTTTACAGATTGCGCTTACCTTTTTATTCTATTGATCAACCCGCCAGTGAAAACCAATAAACCAAATGTAACATTATCCCCCCAGGAGTTTTCGGATTTCAGAGATTTCATCAATGTTGAGATCGGACTGAACCTTACATCCGAAAAAAAATCGCTGGTACTGCATCGATTGAGTTCCAGAATTGAGAAACTGAATTTTAAAAGCTTTCGGGAATATCTGCGATACGTCCGTTCTCAAAACTCCGGAGCCGAAAACGAGCGGCAACATTTATTTGATAAAATCACCACCCATACCACCAGGTTCTTCAGGGAGAGCAAGCAATTTGAACTTCTTGAGGAAAGAATTCTTCCTGATATTCTTAATGCTAAAGCCCACTCAGCTCAAAAAACCATAACCTTTTGGAGTGCAGGCTGTTCTACGGGTGAAGAAGCATATACACTCGCCATGGTTCTGGAGCATTACAAACGGAAACATAAAAAAGTATTTGAATATAAAATGGCAGCAAACGACATTAGCAGGAAGGTTATTCAGGCTGCACAAAAAGGTATATACGGCAGGGATGTTATCCGACAAATACCTTCGGAGTACCACAAAAGATATATTCAACATGGTACCGGTCCTTTTGAAGCCTATGTAAGGGTCCACCCCCACCTGAAAAGAAATATTACCTTTCAACAAAACAACTTAATGAATCCGGCTTCTTTACCGGGATTTTCGTGTGATGTAATCCTATGCCGAAATACCATGATTTATTTTTCCCGAACCTCCCGACAGAAACTTGTCAACCGGTTCACCAAAAACCTGAACCCGGGAGGCTACCTCCTTACCAGTTTTACTGAAAGCTTGCACGATATGGATACTGAACTTTCACAGTTATCCCCCTCGATTTATAAATTATCAGTTTCATGAAAGAATGCATTTCGGTTTTAGTGATTGATGACTCATCTGTCGTCCGCCAAACCTTTACTGAGCTATTTAACTCAATTCCGGATATTGAGTTAGCAGACACCGCATCAAATCCTTATATAGCCGCTTCAAAACTTAAAAAATCCGTTCCGGATGTGATTATTCTGGATATTGAAATGCCCAAGATGGACGGGCTTACCTTTCTGAAAAAGTTAATGTCTCAGTTTCCGACGCCGGTTGTGATTTGTTCTTCCCTTACTGAAAATGACAATAAACTTGCTCTTGAAGCTACCCGCCTTGGCGCTATTGAAGTGATTCACAAACCCAAAGTTGGTGTTAAAGAGTACCTTGAAGAATCCAAAATTTTAATCGGAGATGCCGTCAGAGCAGCTGCTCAAACCAAACCAGGCAAACGCAGCCAAATTAAAAACGGAACTACCAAAAAATCAGCTTCCGAAAGGAATGTACAGCCCAAATTATCTGCCGATGCAGTTGTTTCTGATAAAGCAAGCCCTCCGGCTAATATAACAACCACACAGGGAATTGTCGTGATTGGCGCCTCAACCGGTGGGACCCAGGCTCTGGAGAACATACTTGAACAGCTACCAGCCCATACTCCGGGAATGGTAATTGTTCAGCACATGCCATACGGATTTACGGCAACCTTCGCTGAACGGTTAAATGCCGTCTCCAAAATTGAGGTAAAAGAAGCCTCACATGGTGACTCTGTCACTACCGGGCGAGCATTAATTGCTCCCGGTAATAAGCATATTATGGTTGAACGCAGCGGAACAAGATATCACGTCAGCATTACCGACGGCCCATTGGTTTCCCGGCACAGGCCATCTGTGGACGTTTTATTTAGGTCAGCTGCTCAATGTGCGGGAGCAAGTTGTCTTGGAATTATATTAACTGGAATGGGTGAAGACGGGGCTCAGGGTTTGCTCGAAATCAAAGAAGCGCGCGGACGTACCATCGTTCAGGATGAAAACACCAGTATTGTATTTGGCATGCCCAAGGCCGCAATTGAACTGAACGCCGCAGAGAACATTATTCCACTGGAAAGTGTATCAGGGTATATTACCAGATTTAAGTGATATGCATGTAATTACCCATTCAAAAACTAATTTCCAATACTGTTATTTATTACGAACCAAATTACTAATGGTTTGTTGCAGTATTTGAACCTGGGCCTTCAAACAATCATTTTCACGCTTAACTACTTCAGAAACCGGATTTTGATCTTTTCCATTCGTGGATTGATTAGAAGATCTTTCTGTCTTATCAATTCCCAAAACTATATCCATGCTTAGATCCGGGAAAGCTTCATGAATTTTTCTCAGGTTTATACTGTCATTCTTCCGCCATGTAGATATAGTGGACCTGTTTATATGCATTGCATTGGCAAGTTCACTATCTTTTTTTAACCGAAGCTCTTGCTTCAAGCGCGCGATAACATCTGATGAAAAATTAGAACTCATTGTTGCGCATAACGAACACTGTTCGTATATTTGTTTTAAGTTTGAACTTGTGCGAAAAATTAAGGGTGTGGATCCAGGTGTGTTTTATCAATAAACTAACCTGAGTTAGCCACTGGTTGTGTTGACTGCTATCCCATATATAAGGTGCGACTCCTTTCTAAAGGCAGAATAGAAAATATCAGAAAAAACAGTAAGCCACTCCGCGACAGAGACAATCTGCAAATTAAAAATCTTTAACTTACTATACTACTATTATCAATAAAACCTTATCAACGGAGTTTGGATCTGCTTGTTTATTGGTGTAATGAGTGTGTTGAAGTTTAATAATTCCTTCACAACTATCCGAAAGTTTAAAAAAAGAACAGAACCCATATTTTTGGTAAAGAATCACCAAAACCTACTCATATGGGCCTGTTCAAAAGAGTTAAAAATAATGATAAACCAGTCATTCGC
>SLJN01000099.1 GCA_007135115.1 Balneolales bacterium | reverse complement strand
TAACCCCTACTTCAAACTTAATATGGCTTAGTGGTATTTTAGCGATATTGGGAGTTACTGTATGACACTATAAATATGAGAGTCGTGCAACAGACACTACCGGCAGATCCGCGTAAATCCGCGGTAAAAAAATCTGTTAATGAATTTCATTTTCAATCAACAGAACATCAAAACTGAAAATAATTATGTATCCATTTATTCGCGGCAGAAGAACCCGGGCATCGCAGTCGATACGCGATATGGTGCGGGAACACGAGGTTCGGCCTTCCGACCTTATCGCCCCCATGTTTGTGATGGAAGGCCGTACGGCAAAACAACTGATCTCCTCCATGCCCGGTTATTTCCGATACTCTCCGGACCTTTTGATCAAAGAAGCCCGAACGCTTTTTGATAAAGGCATCCGATCGGTGCTGCTTTTCGGGATGGTCCCTGAAAACAAGAAAGACAACAAGGGCACGGAGGCGGTCAACCCAAACGGACTGTTGCCGCAGACCGTAAAAAAGTTGAAAGATGCCATTCCTGAGCTTCATGTGATGACCGACGTTGCACTCGACCCGTTTTCGAGTTACGGTCATGACGGCATTGTGGAAGACGGGAAAATCATAAATGATAAAACCACAGAAGTGCTGGCACAAATGTCCGTCGTCCACGCTAAGGCGGGAGCAGACATGGTGGCGCCTTCGGATATGATGGACGGTCGCATTTATCAAATCCGGCAAGCACTGGAAGAGAACGGCTTCCACGATACCGGTATCATGGCATACAGCGCGAAATATGCCTCCGTTTTTTACGGACCGTTTCGTGACGCGCTGGATTCGGCGCCCGGATTCGGGGACAAAAAAACGTATCAGATGGACCCGGCCAATGTTCAGGAGGCCATCCGGGAAGCACAGTTGGATGAGGACGAAGGGGCGGATATCGTAATGGTCAAGCCCGGCCTGCCCTATCTGGATGTGGTGCGGGCGGTTAAAGAAACGGTAGAAGTGCCGGTTGCCGTTTACAACGTCAGCGGAGAATATTCGATGGTTAAAGCTGCCGGCAAAGAAGGCTGGCTCGACGAACAAGCCGTTATGATGGAAAGCCTGCTGGCCTGCAAACGCGCCGGTGCCGACCTGATCGCAAGCTATTTCGCTCCTGAAGCTGTAGACTTATTACAATAAAGGTAGCTCGCATTATTCTGTTCGCAATAACCGTTTCTTTTTTCAGATTAACATGCGGAAGCAGCCGTTTCCACGTTGCTTGTTTTGAATTTATCACAACCACATTTATCAACCATAAAGGTTAACCTACTATGAGGATTTTATTATTAATTATGACCAACATTGCCATCATGGTATTGTTGTTCGTGGTGGCTTCTATTTTCGGGGTTGGAAACTATCTTGATGAGACCGGAACCGGCCTGGATTTACAGGCGCTACTCTTTTTCTGTTTTATCCTTGGTATGGGTGGCGCGGCCATATCCCTTCTGATTTCCAAGTGGATTGCCAAAATGTCAACCCGCGCCAAGGTTATTGATCAGCCCAAAAACCAAAATGAGCAGTGGCTGGTTGATACCGTCCGTGAACTGGCTGAAGAAGCCGGCATCGGAATGCCTGAAGTTGCCATTTTCCCCGCCGAGCAAGCCAACGCCTTCGCTACAGGCTGGAATCGCAATAACGCTCTGGTTGCAGTAAGTGCCGGAATGCTTCAACGATTTCCGAGAGAGGAAGTAAAAGCGGTAATGGCCCACGAAATCGGCCACGTTGCAAACGGTGATATGATTACAATGTCACTGATACAGGGTGTGCTCAACACTTTTGTACTTTTCATCGCCCGTATTATCGCATTTGCCGTTGACCGGGTTGTGTTTAAAAACGACAGCGGCTATGGAATTGGCTATATCGTCGTAACCATTGTCATGCAGATCGTACTCGGAATCCTTGCCTCTATGATCGTCATGTGGTTCTCCCGCCGCCGTGAATTTCGGGCTGATGCCTGGGGCGCAACCCTTGGTAGCCAGGCCGGTATGATTAACGCACTGCAGCGGCTGAAAGCTGAATCCGGCATGCCGGATCAAATGCCGGAAAACCTCAATGCCTTTGGAATTAACTCCGGTAAGCGAAGCGGTATCCAGGCTATGTTCATGAGCCACCCGCCGATTGATCAGCGCATTAAGGCGTTGAAAGAAAGTAGTAGCTAAAAGTGACAAAGTAACTGAGTGACAAAGTGGGGGCTAACGTAAGTTATTTCCCACTTTTTTATTTAAGTCTACAACCCCTATACTTTGTAACTTTGTTACTCAGTCTCTCTTTTACTTTGTCACTCCACAAAAAAATATTTCCCTTCCAATGTTTGAGAAAACCGAACAACTATTTAATCGTGCTAAACAGTTTATTCCCGGTGGTGTAAACTCTCCGGCCCGTGCCTTTAAATCCGTCGGGGGCACGCCCATCTTTTTTGAAAAAGCCAAAGGATCCTGGCTGTACGATGTCGACGGAAACCAGTACATCGATTTTGTCTCCTCCTGGGGACCGATGATCATGGGGCATGCCTATGAGCCTGTGATAAAAGCTGTTCGCGAACAGGCTGAGAAATCAACCTCCTTCGGCGCCCCTACTGAACTGGAAACGCAAATGGCGGAGTTGGTTACCAAGATGGTGCCGACCATCGAAAAGTTGCGTATGGTAAACTCCGGTACCGAGGCGACGATGAGTGCTATACGAGTCGCCAGGGGCTATACCGGCCGGGATAAAATCATCAAAATGGATGGAAATTTTCACGGCCACGGGGATTCCTTTCTGATTAAAGCCGGTAGCGGAGCTATGACGCTCGGGGAACCAAACAGTCCCGGCGTTACCCAGGGAACCGCCAAAGACACCCTCACCGCTCCCTACAACGACGCTGATGCCGTTGAAAAACTGCTCAACGAAAACAAAAACGAAATAGCTGCCATCATCCTGGAGCCGGTTGCCGGAAATTCCGGATGCATCCCTCCTAATGACGGCTATCTGGAACGACTTCGGGAATTGTGTGACGAACACGGAACTGTGCTGATCTTCGACGAAGTTATGTGCGGATTCCGAATCGCCCCGGGAGGCGCTCAGCAAGTATACAATGTGGTTGCAGATCTGGTTACCTACGGCAAAATTATCGGCGCCGGAATGCCGGTGGGTGCCTTCGGCGGCAAAGCTGAAATTATGGACGTTGTTTCTCCGGTCGGACCGGTCTATCAATCCGGGACGCTTTCCGGAAATCCGGTGGCGATGGCGGCCGGAATAGCATTGTTATCGGAGCTTTACAAAACGCCGGCTATCTATGAAGAACTCGAGCACAAGTCGATGCAACTGGAAGACGGCTTTCGCAATATCTTCGACAAACATGGTATCACCTATACCATTAACCGTGTGGGCTCGATGATTGGCGTGTTTTTCTGTGAGGGTCCGGTTACGGATGCCGAATCTGCTCAGAAAACGGATGTGGAGTTCTTCCGCAGACTTTTTCATGAAATGTTGCGAGAAGGTGTTTACCTACCCCCTTCGCCGTTTGAAGCCATTTTTGTTTCCAATGCCATGGATCAGGATATGATCGATCGAACCATCACAGCATTAGAGAATTCGGTGCCGCGAGTACTGGAGGCAACGAAAAACTGATCGTTTGAAGAAAGGCTCGCTGATAACCGTATTTCTGGTCGTCCTTATCGACCTGATCGGCTTCGGGATAGTTCTTCCTCTACTACCGTTTTATGCCGGTGAATTCGACGCATCCCCCGTTGCGATCGGATTGCTGTACAGCGTGTATTCTATCGCCCAGCTGATATTTTCTCCGATATGGGGCAGCCTGTCAGACAAAATCGGCCGGCGCCCCATAATGCTGCTGAGCACGTTCGGAGCTGTCATCGCCTATATCATTTTCGGTTTGGCCGGCTCCCTCACCGTGTTGTTTTTCTCCCGCATTGTCGCCGGTATTATGGGCGGGAACATTTCAACGGCACAGGCCTATATTGCTGATGTCACCTCACCCGAGGACCGCGCCAAAGGCATGGGCATGATCGGAGCCGCTTTCGGCATCGGCTTTGTTCTTGGGCCGGCGATGGCGTCGGGAATCATTCACCCTGAATTTCGCAACTTCTTTGCGGGTCTGGGTTTTGAGCACCTCGCAGCTTTCATGGAAGAATACCGGTACGGCCTGCCCGGCTTTTTCGCTGCTGTGCTATCATTGTGTAGCTTTCTGCTGGTACTGTTTAAGCTCCCGGAAACCGTTGATACCGAAAAACAAAAAGATAAAGCCCGGGTACCTCGCTCCAGTGTCTTTAGCGCCTCCTTCTGGCAACAGGCGATCGCCTACAGCCAAAGAAACGGCAACAATGTTTTTCTGCTGTTGCTGCTATCGGTTTTCCTGCTTTCATTCGGACAAGCCAGCTTATACAGCGCGTTTCCACTGTTCAGCGAAAATGTATTGGATATGAGCGCCGAACAGGTTGGGATTCAGTTCTTTTATATCGGGCTGATAGCCGTTGTGGTTCAGGGCGGGTTAATCCGTCCTCTGAGCAGGTGGTTCCGGGAGGACAAACTCTTTCTGACCGGCAACGTGCTGATGACTATTGGCATGGGAGCCATTGCCCTATCCGGTTCGATCAGTATGCTCACCGTTTTCCTCGGGTTGATGGCACTTGGCCACAGCCTGAACCTGCCTACCATTAACAGCCTCATCTCCAAAGAGGCAGATCCTGAGCGGGTTGGTGCGATGATGGGTACTTCTCAAGGGCTTTCCGGACTCGGAAGAGCTATCGGTCCAACCTGGGGCGGGACATTGTTTGGAGTATCCTTTGGATTGCCGTTTATTGCTACTGCTATTGTAGTTTCTATAACGATCATTGTAGGCATCAAACTGGTGCTTCGTACAGACCCGGCTCCGGCAGAAGAATATTCAGATTAAGAAGGGGAACCGCAGAGGGCGAGGGGAATTACGCGGAGGGCGCTGAGTTGATCATGGGTATAATTCAACAAAAAGAAGAGATCTGTAGAAGCGATTCTATATCAGCCGACCTAAGCAGTTCTGATCTCGTATATAAATACGCGCATATGAAATTTGACGTTAACTGCATTACATTTTTATTACACATTCAATATAGTTCCCGAATATGCAATTATTGATTGATTACGGTGTTTATTTCGGCATCGCTGCCATGATCTTCGGCCTGATAGTGATGTTCTATCCACTCTGGGGAAAAGAGGAAAGCCGGTGGGTGAGGATGATCGTGAGTGCGGGCGGTGCCATGGTAACTTTGGTGGGTTTCATGCTGGCTTTAGGAGTTTATTCAGCCGTAGAAACGCGGCAAGCGCCGGATGCTGAAGTCGAGGAAATAGTTGGCCAACCCGCTCCTGATTTCGACTTTGAGCTCCTTGGAGATACCGAGGAAAGTCAGACGCTCAGCGATTACGAAGGCCAAGTGGTATTGATCAACTTTTGGGCAACCTGGTGCCCGCCCTGTGTTCATGAAATGCCGGACCTGAGCGACCTCCATGAGAGTTATGAAGATGAGCTCACCATTCTTTGTATTTCGGATGAATCAGCCGACGAGGTCTATGGTTTTCTTGATGATTTTGAACCGCTCAGCCAACCTATCGGGGTTTTACATGATGTCTCTTCCATTCCGGATGCTTACGGGATGATGCAGCAAATTCGTCCGGTGAGCTATGTTATCGACCGGGAAGGGGTTATCCGGGATGTCATTCGTGGTGCACGCACTTATGAGCAGTTTGAGCAAAGTTTGACACCGTACTTATAAATCTCTGCTCCATTATAATCTTTAATTCACTACTCCCTTATCCATCCATAGCGTAGTTGCTTATAGTATCCATCCGTCCTTTTTGATTGATCAAAAAGGACCAAAAAATCACCGGCTGGACGAGTAAAAGCCTAAAATTGATTCCGCTACGCTAAAATAATCCGAAGGTCCTTCTGCTTTCGTCAAACCCTGATCACCCTCCTCACCGGTGCGGATTATTTCTTAACGCTCCGCTACATCAATTTCTTAACGGCTTTTCCT
>SLJN01000178.1 GCA_007135115.1 Balneolales bacterium | reverse complement strand
ATTTCGTTAACTTATTCCCCGCAAAACAATTGTGTATGATATTCGGGAATAAATCACCAAAAACTTACGGATGATGAAAACTATTACAAAGTGGCTATGCATCGCAGCTCCTCTACTCATGCTGATTTCCTGTGCTGATGAGGGTGCCGATAAAATCTTACATAACGCTTCAGTGTGGACGGTTGATCAGGATAACCCCGAGGCTGAAGCTGTTGCCATTAAAGGCGAGCAGATAAAAGCCGTTGGTGATGAAAGTGAGGTCATGCAGTACCGCACCGACGCAACGGAGGTAATGGACCTGGATGGAGCAATGGTGTTGCCGGGGTTTCAGGATAATCACGTGCACTTTACCTCGGCTGCGAGGTTTTTGGAATTCAATATTATGCAGGTTTCCACCCAAGATGAATTCATCGAACGAGTGGAAAGCGTAACCGAGCGTTTGGAGGAAGGCGAATGGATCCTCGGCGGTTTGTGGGGCGCCTATGATGATTGGGAGGCTGGCGCTGCCGCAGGGGGCGGAACAAATCGGTTCACCCCGGATATCTCATTGGTGGAAGATATCACTGCCGAATACCCCATGTTCATTCGCAGGTTTGATTCCAGCGAGTTCGCCGTAAATCGCAAGGCGATGGAAGAGGTCGGTCTCGATCCCTATAACCCCGAAGCTGAGGGTATTGAATTTGAAACCGACCAGGATGGCGTGCCGACCGGCATTATTACCGGAGACGAAGCCGAAGCATTTTTTGATGAACATACTCCTGACGATTTTTCGCGGGAGCGCAGAACAGAGCAAACCCGCAACGCCCTGGCTGAAATGGCTAAATACGGGGTAACCAGCGTAAGTGATATGTCGGATGATACCCAGGTGGAAATCTATGAGGAGCTTGAGGCCGAAGATGAGCTTAGTGCCCGCATTCATTACCGCTATCACCTGGAGCGCTGGGAAGAGCTGGCCGAGGATGGCATTCAACCGGGTCATGGCAGTGACCGGCTTCGGTTGGGCTCGTTAAAAGGCCACATCGACGGCATTATGGGCAACAGCACCGCCCGCTTTTTCGAACCGTATGATCACGAGCCTGATCAGCGCGGCAATTGGCGGCGATTAATGCTGGATGAAAACGACGAACCCGATCCCGATCAGTTTCTCGATTACATGGTTAATGCCGATCAGGCCGGCCTCCAGTTGACGATTCACGCCATCGGCGACGAAGCCAACAATTTGTTGCTGGATCTGTACGAACGTATGGAAGAAAAGAACGGTGAGCGCGACCGCCGATTCCGTCTTGTTCACGCCCAGGTGATGCAGGATGATGATATTCAGAGAATGGGCGAGCTTGGGATGATCGCCGAAGTGCAGCCTATCCATCTCAGCGACGATATGCGCTGGATGGAAGAACGGATTGGCTCGGAGCGATCAGAAGGAGCCTACGCCTTCCGAAGCATTGATGAATCCGGTGCGATGCTCAGTTTCGGCACCGACTGGCCAGGCACAGCCGCCTCCGAATACCCCATCAACCCGATGCTGGGATTGTATGCGGCAACCACCCGGAAAACGTTACTGGGCGAGCCGGAAGGCGGATGGTTTCCCGACGAGCGAATCGACATGGAAACCGCCGTTGAAGCTTATACCTACAACACCTCCTATGCCAACCACATGGAACACATGGTCGGCTCTATAAAGCCGGGATTGCAGGCGGACCTCTCCGTCTGGGAAGGAAATATATTTGAGCTATCCCCGGAAGAGCTACTCGAAAATGAGACGCTTTACACCCTCATTGATGGCGAGGTCATTTACAGCCGGGATTAGGTAGTGTCTGTAAGAAAACGCCAATATCTGCGTTCCGCTCGTCCCAAAAATGCTCATGTACGCTCTGTACACTGCGCTTTTTGGGAGCTTCGCGCGCCTTGATCTTGGCGTTTTCTTACGACACTACCTCTTTTCTTACAGGCACTAGGTAGTAAGTAGGTTTAGAAAAATTGGGTAGTTGGCTGCCAATGAATGATAGGGGCGCAATGCATTGCGTCCCTACGAATCTACCCAACCTCAACCTGAATTACCGAATTTACTGAACCGACCGGATCAGTTATTGACGTTTTCTGACAACACGAATTACCTCAATCCCTCATTTACCCAATACACTAATCCAATTCACCCCCAAAGTTCTGCTTCGGGGGGATGAACGCCCTGTTCATCAAACTTCAGCGGGAACTCCCGGTCTTCGGCAAGAAGCAACGGACCGTCGAGATCCGTAATGGTGGCTCCCTGGGCAACAAGCACCGCCGGCGCCATGGCCAGTGAACTGCCTACCATGCACCCGACCATGATATCATACCCTTTTTTGAGGCCTTCTTCTTTCAGGGCGAGCGCCTCAGTGAGTCCGCCGGTTTTGTCCAGTTTTATGTTGATCATATCGTAGCGGCCTTCCAGAGCGGGCAGACTTTGCCGGTCGTGGCAGGATTCATCCGCGCATACGGGGAGAGGGCGTTCAATTTCGCCAAGCATTTCATCCTCCCCTGCCGGAAGCGGCTGCTCAACCATGGCGACACCCAACCGAAGCAGATGCGGGGCCAGTTCTTTGTAAACGTCCGCCGTCCAGCCCTCGTTGGCATCCACGATGATTCGGGAGTCTGGTGCACCGGCTCGTACGGCTTCCAGGCGTGGCATATCATCCGGGGTGCCCAGTTTTATTTTGAGCAGGGGACGGTGGGCGTTTTTAGCTGCCGCCTGTTGCATTTTCGGAGGGTCGTCCAGCGAAAGTGTGAATGCGGTAACCTGAGGCTGAGGATTTGAAATACCAGCAAGTTCCCATGCCCGGCGTCCTTCCGCTTTTGCTTCCAGGTCCCAAAGCGCACAATCAACCGCATTGCGAGCCGCACCGGCCGGAAGCAGGTTTTGAAGTGACTGCCGGTCGAAGTCCGGCGGCAATGATTCGATTTGCTTTTGAACACTTTCCAGGGTTTCATCATACCGGGAATAAGGGACACATTCTCCCAGCCCGGTATGGCCATCCCGGGTAATGTTCACAGCTAAAACTTCGGCGTGAGTGCGAGAGCCCCGTGCAATGGTAAAAACCTCAGCAAGCGGAAACGATTCGGTTTTGATGTCTATCTGCATGGTACTAATCAGATTTTCTCCAATTCATCGACAATTCGGCCTGCCCCGTGCAGGTAGGGGTCTACAGCCGGGAGTCCCATTCGATTTTCCACATCAGCAAGATAGGCTTCTCTTTCCTCATCATTCAAACTTTCGGTGTTAACAGCTACACCGACAACTTTGCAGTTCGGGTTAGCGAGTTTTGCCGTTTGCAGCGAAAGATCACGTACAGCTTCTAATGTGGGCAATTCAAAATTGGGAAGCCCGCGCATGTGTTTACGGGTGGGTTCATGACAAATCACGAGGGCGTCCGGCTGACCGCCATGGATCAGCGCCAGGGTTACCCCGGAAAACGATACGTGAAACAGGGAGCCTTGCCCTTCAATTAAATCCCAGTGATCCGGGTCATTGCCCGGTGAAACCCACTCTACGGCGCCGGCCATAAAATCAGCGGGGATGGCGTCAAGGGGGATACCACTACCAGTAATCAGGATGCCGGTTTGTCCGGTTGCCCGGAAACTCACCTTCATGTTACGCTTTTTCATCTCGGCATCCATTGCCATACCGGTGTACATCTTGCCCACCGAGCAATCGGTACCTACGGTGAGACAGCGTTTCCCGGATCGCTTTTCGCCATCGGCAATAGGGTAGTTTTCTTTTGGTCGACGGACATCAATCAATTTTCGTCCGTTTTTCTTTGCAGCTGCAACCAATAGAGGGTCGTCACGCATCATGTTGTGAAGTCCGGAAGCCAGATCGAGACCGCTTTCCAGCGCTTTGATCATGACTTCTTTCCAGGATTCTGATATGGTTCCACCCCGGTTAGCAACTCCGATAATCATCGTTTGAGCACCTGCTTTCAGTGCCTCCTCAATAGTCATGTCAGGAAGTCCCAGGTCGGCCTGACAACCCGGGAGTCGAAGTTGACCCAGAGCGTCCTCGGGCCTCCAGTCGCGAATTCCCTTTGCTACCTTCACAGCCAGCTGATCATGGGCATCCCCCAGAAACAGCAAATATGGTTTCTTAATCATAACAAACCTAACAGTCATTTTTAATGTTGATGAAGCGGCTGATGATAGCAATATTTCTTAAATATTCCCACCGTAGCTGTTGAAAAAATAAGAGCTTATATTAAAAAAGCGCTTTCATGGAATGTAAATGGCAGAAAAATCACTCGGTGAATGTTTTAGTTGATTGATTACCGATTGCCGGAGCAAACTCAGGTTTCAAGCAGATCAGAAACCAGTTTTTTATACATCACATAAGCATCCACATAACCGAGTTTCGGGTGATGAAATGCCTCGGGTAATGTGCCGGCGATATGAAACCCGTGATGTTTCCACAGCCGCACAGCTCCTTCATTGCTGGCAACGACCATATTGTATTGCATACACCGGAATCCCATAGAAACGGCTTGCTGGTGGGAGTGCCTGTACATTTCGGAAGCAATGCCCTGCCCTCGGGCATATTCTGCCACTACGTAACCACAATTACAAACATGGCTGCCTTGCCCCGGCTGGTTAGGTTTGATGTAATAGGTTCCGGAAATGTTGCCGATCCCATTTTCAGCAACAAAGGTTACGGTGGGTTGCTCGATCCAAATGCGGAAGGCCTCTTGTTCAGATATATCAACCGGAAAACTGTAAGACTCCCCTGATTGAAATTCGGGTTCGAGGATGGTCCAGATTTCTGACCAATCGCTATTGTGGAATTTGCGTATGGAGGTCATTTGACTTTTTGGGCTATTTAGTATCAAAAATCCGTCGAATAATATGAGTGTTTTTCCTGGCTGTACAGAAAAAGGCTTCGGGATTTATCTCTTAGCCGCACTGAGCGAAAGTTGTATCTTCATCGAACAAAACATGTTTTTAAACTGATAAGATTATTCAGCAACGGAACAATTACGATTATTCCGTTGCTGAATATAATTGCTGTAGTTTTATTGAGAATATCCCGGCAACTCATAGACCTGATATGGCTCCAGAATGCCAGTTGAACGGCCGGCGTGAATTAAGGGCTTGAGTTGTGACTGAAGTTGACTCCAGGTCTGAGTGAGAGCCAGTTTTTCGCCGCTATCAGGGCCTTCACCGGTTATGGTTTCCCACAAAGTTGGTTCGGGAGGATATATGCTCACTTTAAAATTCGCATCGGACTCCTTTCCGGCTTCTTCGAGGGCTAAGGAGAATGCAGTATTTAGACCGCCCAGTTCATCTACCAGACCGAGTTCTTTGGCATCGGAGCCCGTCCATATCCGTCCCCTGCCGACTTCGTGAACTTCATCGAAAGTCATGTCGCGGTCTTCAGCGACTACATCAACAAAATACTCATACATGTAGTCCATCCACTCGTCAAAACGCTCTTGCTGCTGATCGTTGAATGTCTCGCTTGCTGAAAAGCGCCCGGAACTGGGTGAGGTTTCAACATGGTCGGTTTGGATCCCGAAATTTTCCAGTAATTCACTGGTGATGAATTTTCCGTTAACCACTCCAATTGATGCCGTTATCGTGGAGGGTTGGGCCACAACCTGCGTTCCGGCCATTGCCAGAAAGTAACCGCCGGAACCGGCAATATTACCCATCGTAGTGATCACCGGGATATCTTTTTCTTTGGCACGTTTTATTTCCCGCCGTACGGCATCCGATGCCCAGGGCGCCCCGCCGGGGCTGCTTATCCTGAAAACAATAGCATCCACCTCGTCTTCAATCGCACTGCGAAATGCACGGGTGATGGTTTCCGACCCCATGACCGCCTGCATGGTCAACGGATTATAGTGACTTTCACCGGAAACGATGCTTCCGTCACCTTCAATCAGTGCAATATGTTCACCGCGATCCCAGGTAGTACCGGCTTCATCATAATACTTTTCCAGATAGAAGAACTCGGCATCATCTCCGGCTTCTTCACGCATCTGATCAAATAACTCGTCGCGTAAGAGTAAGT
>SLJN01000029.1 GCA_007135115.1 Balneolales bacterium | reverse complement strand
GCCTGAAATAAAAACTCAGGTGAATCGTGATGATCCGGATATTGCTCCTGAAAGGAGGTATACTGGTCAATCAGTTTACGGGCGTCGCCTTCAAGTTCATGAGGGAGCTTACCGTCGGCTATCTGCATCTGCAGATGATGTTCGGTGGTTTTTACTTCCTCAAAGGCACTTGCCTGACGACCTTCCTCAGTGGTACAACTGATCACAAACACACTGATGATAGTAAAAATCAAAAAATTGCGGCTCATAGTAGTGAGGAAGTAATTTTTTTGAGGATGTTCGGGTGAACGAGGAATTTTTAATTTTTGTATATTTGCCAACTTATCACTGAAACACTTTTTGACTACATCATATTTTAATAAACATATATGGCTACAGGTTTCAAAGAAGTTAAGAACCTGAATTTTCCCAAGACAGAGCTGGAAATCCTTAACTGGTGGAAAGAAAACAAAATTTTTGAAAAAAGTTTGTCCTCCCGTGAGGATGGTATTCCTTTCACCTTCTATGAAGGGCCTCCGACGGCGAACGGGAAGCCGGGGATTCACCATGTGATGTCCCGGACCGTAAAGGATCTGTTCTGCCGCTACAAAACGTTGAAGGGCTTTCGTGTTAATCGAAAAGCCGGCTGGGATACCCACGGGCTACCTGTAGAAATTGAAGTTGAAAAAGAGCTGAATCTGCAAGGCCGTTCTCAAGTAGAAGAGTACGGTATAGCCGAATACAACGAAAAGTGTCGTGAAAGTGTCCTCAAATACAAGGGGCTATGGGATAACCTGACCAACCGAATGGGGTATTGGGTCGATCTGGAAAACCCCTACGTCACCTTCGAAAATGAATATATCGAATCTGTCTGGTGGTCGCTGAAGCAGCTATTTGAAAAAGGGCTGATCTACAAAGGGTATAAAATCCAGTGGTACTCGCCGGGCAGCGGAACGGTATTGAGCTCGCATGAGGTGAGCCTTGGCTATAAAGAAGTTCAGGACCCTTCGGTATATGTTAAGTTTAAAATCGACGGTCAGCAGGATACTTATTTTCTTGCCTGGACCACCACGCCCTGGACGCTCATTTCCAACATGGCGCTCACCGTAAATCCCGAGCTGTATTATGCCACGGTTAAGGTTGAGCAGGATGGAAAAACCGAGCGATATATACTGGCAGACGGAACCAAAGAGGCGGTTCTAAAGGATCTTGATTATGAAGTAGAAGAAGTAGTTCCCGGAAGTAAATTGGTAGGGATGACCTATCAGCCGCTTTTTGAATATGCTTACCGGGAGTTTGATAAATCCGAAGCCTGGCGCGTACTTTCTGCGGATTATGTTACGCTGGACGAAGGAACCGGAGTGGTCCATGTGGCCCCGGCTTTCGGAGCGGATGACTTCGAAGTTTGCCAGGCAAACGGTATTCCTCTGTTTAATCCGGTTAACCGGGAAGGCTGTTTTGATTCAAGGGTGGAGGATTATGCCGGTCAGTGGTTTAAAGATGCGGATAAAGCCATTGCCAGAAACCTCAGGGAACGCGGTTTCATGTTCCGTCATGAGACGTATCTGCACAATTATCCCCACGATTGGCGAAAGGGCACGCCATTGATGTCCTACCCGGTAGAGTCTTGGTTTATCAATACGACCGAGTTTCGTGATAAGATGGTGCAGATCAACAATGACATTAACTGGAAGCCGGAGAGCACCGGTACCGGCCGGTTTGGGGTTTGGCTTGAAAATAATGTGGATTGGGCGATTTCGCGCCAACGTTATTGGGGAACTCCGCTGCCTATCTGGATAAATGACAAAAATCCCGAGCACATGGAGTGCATCGGCAGCATCGAGGAGCTTTACGAAAAAGCCGGCCTTGCTCCTGATACCGATCTCGATCTGCACCGCCCGTATATTGATGAAATCACCTGGAAAGCTGAAGATGGTGGCACCATGCGCCGCGTACCTGATCTGATTGACGTTTGGTACGACTCCGGTGCTATGCCGTATGCTCAGTGGCATTATCCTTTCGAAAACAAAGAAGAGTTTAAGGAAAACTTCCCCGCCGACTTTATTGCGGAGGGGGTCGATCAAACCAGAGGTTGGTTCTACACGCTTCACGCCCTGGGCACGATGTTATTCGACAGTCCCGCATATCGAAATGTCGTTTCTAACGGACTCGTACTCGATGCCAATGGCGAAAAGATGAGTAAATCCAAAGGGAACACGGTTGACCCGTTTGAAACCATTCAAACGTATGGCGCCGATGTAACCCGGTGGTATATGATGAGTAATTCTTCCCCATGGGATAATCTCAAATTCAGCGACGAAGGGCTGCAAGAGACCAAGCGGAAGTTTTTCAATACCATCATCAACACGTATTCCTTTTTCGCACTATACGCCAACATCGATAAGTTTACGTTTTCGGGAACACCGATTCCTCACGACGAACGAAGTGAAATGGACCGTTGGATTATCTCCCGTCAGTATAGCGTGATCAAGTACGTTGACAATATGCTCGAACAATATGAGCCTACGCGTGCAGCTCGCGAAATTGAGGCATTCGTCGACGAACTCAGTAACTGGTACGTCCGCCGGAATCGCCGCCGATTCTGGAGAGAGGGAAAATCTATTGATAAAACGGCGGCTTATCAGACGCTGTTTGAGTGTCTGATTAATCTTACCAAGCTTATCAGCCCGATAGCGCCATTCATAAGCGAATGGCTGTATCTGAGGTTGAATGAAGTTACCCAACAAGACGAGGAGTCGGTCCACGTATCCTTTTATCCAACCGTAGAAGAGACTTCCATTGATGAATCTCTGGAATATCGTATGCGACTGGCTCGTTTGGTGACCTCACTTGTACTTCGGGTTCGTAATCGGGAACAGATTAACGTGCGCCAACCGTTGGCAAAAATCATAATCCCGGCAGGCTCCGAAAAAGAAAAAACGGCCCTCGAGAAGGTAAAAAGTATTATACTGGATGAGGTTAACGTTAAAGCTATTGAATATGTCGATGATGATTCAGGGGTCGTGCATAAAAAAGCGAAACCCAACTTCCCGGTTTTGGGTAAAAAAATGGGTAAGCAAATGAAGCAATTGACTCCTGCTATTACCTCGCTGTCTCAGGATGAAATCACCAAATTCGAACAGGAAAAATCCATTCAGCTAACACTCCAGGATGGAACAGTAGCTGATTTGGAACGTGATGATATAGAAATCCTGCGTCATGGTATTGAGGGGTGGTCTGTTGAGTCCGAAGAAGGCATGACAGTTGCTGTAGATACGGAACTCAATGAGGAACTCATCAACGAAGGTATTGCACGTGAATTTATTAATCGAGTACAAAACATGAGAAAAGAAGCCGGTTTCGACGTAACGGACCGGATATCGGTGAGCTATAACGGCTCTGATCAAGTGGGTAAAGCGGTTGCTCTGATGGCTGAATATATAAAGGACGAAACTCTTGCCGAAGAGCTTACTGCAGAAACCCTTGATGTGACCGATTACGTTAAAGACTGGCAAATTGGCGACCATCAGTGCAAAATCGCCATAACAAGGAACACTAACCTATAAGTGAATTGATAGCTATGGAAAATGCGTCAAACAACAATCAGGAAGAACGCACCACTCCCTTCAACGATGAAGAACTTGAGTACTTCCGCGGGATTATCCTGAAAAAGCGTGAAGAGGCGGTCAGCGACCTTGAGATGCTACAACAGTCGTTGAAAGACAGTACCGAAAACACCTCGGATGAGTCTGCATACTCATTCCACATGGCGGATGCCGGTACGGATGCCCAGGAGCGCGAAAAGACGTATATGTTATTTAACCGGACACGAAAGTTTATCAAGTATCTGGATGATGCGCTCAAGCGTATTGATAATAAAACTTATGGTGTTTGTAAGGTAACAGGAAAACCGATTTCAAAAGGGCGTCTTGAGGCAGTGCCACACACACAAATTAGCATTGAAGCTAAATTAAAACGCCGGTAAAGCTTTTGTCGGAATCACGTATTAAATCAGCGATACTGTTTACTCCGGTTTTAATTGTACTCTTACTTGATCAGTGGAGTAAACACGTAATCCGGACCTCACCAGATCTACACCGAACTGATATTATTGAAGGCGTTCTGGCTTTTCACTACACCCAGAATCCCGGAATGGCTATGGGTATCAGCTGGGCTGATACCTGGGTTATTTCGCTGATCGCAATAACAGCGACAATACTTATCAGTTTCTACATTTATAAGGTTTTTAGCCAGGCTAACCGTGGCTTTTTACTTTGTATGGGGTTAATTCTGGGTGGTGCACTCGGCAACATTGCCGACAGGCTAACTATGGCCCGTATTGAAGACTATGGTGGTGTGTTGGATGGGCACGTCGTAGATTTTATTCATTTTAATCTCACGATAAATGACTTTGCCGTCTTCCCCTATATATTTAATGTTGCCGATATTGCTATTAGCGTAGCAATCATAAGTTTGCTGGTGTTTTATAAAAAACTGATGCCTGACCAGCAGAATCAAGATAATCCCGGTGTAAAAAATGAGACGCCTGATGAAGCCCCTACAGCTTCCGGATCCAATTAGTGCCAGGGAATGAGTAATGCGTATACAGATACGCTGATTTCCTGGTATCGGGAACAATCGCATCGCAGAGAGTTAAAGGATGCGGATGTGATCGAAACCGGGTACAACCCTAAGTGCGGAGATCGCATCACGTTTTTTCTGAAAGGGGATGGCATAGCGATCTATGCAATTACCTATCAGCCGGAAGCATGTATGTTGTGCACGGCTTCTACAGAAGCAGCCGTTCAAGCCATACCTAAAAACCCCGACGGCCTGTATGAAGTGGCTGATGAATTGAAAAAAGCTGCTGATCATCTATTTACAGGGGTGATGGTACCGGAGATCGAATCTGTGCTGAAAGATACCTATTCAACTTATCCTGCTCGTCAAACCTGCCTGACGCTACCCTGGACAACGCTTGCGGATGCTATTCAGAAGTTAGCGGACTTGGATTAATAGGACAGGATTGATTATTTGATCGCAAAGGTTCTGAACTGAAGCAAAATCAATCAAATAAAAAAGGCGACCTCCCCGAGGGAAGTCGCCTTTTCGCATTTAAGCTGCACTTTACATCTATTATCTGTTATGTAGCATAAACCTTACAGGAATCTGGAACCGTACAGGAACTGCCCGGCCTCGTTGGCGTCCGGGTGCCCATTCGGTTTGCTGAATAGCCTCAATTGCGGCGTTGGCAGTACCACCACCAATATCCCGGAGGACATTGAATTGGCTTACATTACCGTGTTCATCTACAACAAACTGAATGATTACTACTCCTTCAATACCTGCACGGCGTGCGATTTCCGGATAACGAAGATTACTGTATATAGCATCCAGACCTCCGAGCGGATATGGTTCGTCTTCAACGACCTCGAAAATCTCGTATCCTTCATCCTCATCCTCTTCAACCGGAGGAGGGGGTGGTGGCAGATGGCTTAACTGACCATCATCAAAATCAAAATCAAAGAAATCATCTTCAAGAATTTCATCGTTAGGCACTTCCTCTGGCATACGTGGCCTTGGTGGCGGAGGAGGCGTCTTCTGTTGAGTAGTTTGAATGATATCTTCAAGTTGTACTACACGCTGCGGTTGTTCCTGGAAGTTGAGGTCTCGATTAAAATCCAGATTCAACCGGAACAGCCCGATCAGTACAAGCAGTATAATTATAAGCCCTATCTGCATATTTATCGTATACGTTCTACGCAGATCAGCTTCCGGTTTTTTTCTTTCTGACAGTGGCATCGATTTATAGCTTATGGTTAGCTGGGATCACATTGCTAAAAATAGTTAACAAATGTAAAACAATGTTACGAAATTTAAACGAGAAATTCCAGTATTGATTGCGTATATAAAAAGTTAATTCTAGGAAAAGTTTGGTAGAAAGAGGCTTGTGACTTAATTAGTTAGGGGTGTAGAGGTGGTTAATTTTTGTAAATTAATGCCGGGCTACAAAAATAAATTCCAAAAACTGTAGCTAGAATAGGCGTCAAATGAAAAATGAATACGGGTCGATTTGTTGGATAAATGAAAT
>SLJN01000267.1 GCA_007135115.1 Balneolales bacterium | reverse complement strand
TTTGGAACATACTTTTGAGTCTCCGGGTGATTCCGATGACGGTTTCGGACATTCTATTGCTGTTGCGGATTCTATTTTAGCGGTGGGAGCTCCATTAGCCGTAAACGAGGATGATATCCAAAGCGGAAAAGCCTACATATTTATCAAAAACGAGGACGGCTGGGAGCATACCTATCAGTTTTCCCCGGAATATGCACAGGAGGATGCAAATTTCGGATTTTCCGTAGCGGCAGACAGCGGCCGCGTTCTGGTCGGAGCACCTGAGTGGGATTTTATTGATGAAGTGGAAGAAGATACCACCGCAAATATCGGCCGGGCTTTCGGTTATGATTTCACGTGGGATCGTGATAATGGTGAGATTCGCGAAAGCAACATCAACATTCACATGAACCGGGAAAATGAGCGTTACGGCTATGATTTGGATATAAATGGCAGTTGGGCTGTGGTAGGTACCAATCCTGAAGGCCTTAGCGAAATATCTGCTCCTAACCGTTTTGCCATTGTTGAACAACCCCGATTAGCAAACCCGGGTTGGAATACCAGAGAAACGGTGAGCCGGGATGACGGTCCGCACGGTTCCATTGGTACGGTCGCTATGTCCCGGGAAACGGCTTTTATAGCACCCCCGGTTACCCGGACTTCCCAGGCATTTGCCTACAATTTTGACCGGGGAGATGAAGGTGTCATTCACAGTCACCAGGAGCTCAACCCTTCTCATGATCGCGAACATTTAATGTACGGCAAAGCATTGCAAGCCAATGATACCACAGCAGCCGTCGGCGGACGCGATATGGTCGACATGTACCAATGGATTGAGGATGAAGACAGATGGGGCCGTACGCACATAGCCCATGCGAATACCGATGAGATGACTTTTGGCTCCAGGATGGATTTCAACGATTCTTTTGTCGTAGTCAATGGCGTTACCGGCAGCGATGATGACCGAACCCCTCAAGTTTTCTGGATGCAGCAGGATCAGTTAACATCAGGTGAGAGCGAACCGGTTGCCAAAGATCACCCCACTCAAATAGAGCTTCACCAGGCCTATCCTAACCCCTTCAACCCGACTACACAAATAGACTATACCCTGCCGGAATCATCCGAAGTGCAGCTTGAAGTGTTTGATGTCACCGGCCGCAAAGTGAGCACGTTGGTTGAGGGAACTCAGGCTTCGGGCACACACTCCGTAACTTTTGATGGCACCGAGTTATCCAGTGGGGTCTACATTTACAGGCTTACAGCCGGAGAGCAGGTGCTGACCCGGCAGATGACATTGGTGAAGTAAATTCCCGTCGGCTTCAGTGCGTGTTGCACAACTTACTTTACTCTTTATTTGTCCAGATTCCTTTCCGCGCGACGAAGTCGCGCTGTTTTCCCCACACGCACTGTCATTTCGACTGGAGGCGAGGCTTAAAATATGCTTAAACTCGGTGTGTGCCGAGCCGTAACGGAGAAATCTGTCAAAACGAGCAACTGCCCCTGCCAATAATTTCTACCACATGAAATTAAAAACCAGTTCTACTGGCACATGTAACGGCTTAATGGTGGCAGATCCCTCCGCTACGGTTCGGCTAACATCGAAACCATTATTTACGGGGTCAACTCACCTCCGGTGCCAGTGACAGATGTTTTTTGCCGCGGATTTTCGCGGATAAAACACGGATTCTATGTGAATATAAATCAAAACCTTAGCCGAGGTTTTGCCTTACTTAATTGAAAAGAACATTGAATTTATGATGGAATCAAGTTTCTGTCACCTTCTCAACAGTGCCACTGAAGGTGGGATTAGGATCTCGGGATGACACTGGCTGTTGGGGGGAGATGGCGCGGCTTCGCCGCGCAAATAACGCATAATTAGTGTTTAATTATCTTGGAAAAAATTTTTTTGTAAGAGTTGTGCAACACGCACTTCAGCCGACATTTGTTAGGTCTCTCTACGTTACGGGGCTTTAGCCCCCAAATTGACGATATCTCAACAAGAGACAGGGCTAAAGCCCTGTAATTCTTTGGGGTGCAATCTAAACCGTTGGCTGAAGCCAACGGAAAATGATATTTATATTCCATCCACAAAAATTGAATATCATCCTTTGTATTCATGCTTAATAAGCTGTCGTACAATAGCTTATTAATATGAAATCCGTATCTATCCGTGTACATCCGCGTTAATCCGCGGCTAAAATTATCCCGCTGAGGGCTGACTTATAAATTTCAGCAAAGGTTTTACCAGTTTATCGGATTCCACTTTGTTAAACGGGTGTGGCGTTTCCGAAAGAACTTGCATCGAGGCGTTTGCCAGATGTTCGGCGGCCCATTCGGTTTCTTTGGTTGAGACCATGGTATCTTCATCCCCGAGCATCAGCAGGACGGGGTTACGGATCAGGGCTAAGTCGGATTCTTGCAAAACCGGTTGTTCGCCCATTTCCTTGAGCATTCGCGCCGTTTTTTCTACGATAGGTTTCCAGTTTTCTTCGCCGTGAAGTTCCTTGAGTTCGGTAATAAATTCCGGGACTTTCTGCTCCATTTTGTAAGGATCCAGCCGTTGAATTTCCCGGGTGGCGTGTTCGGAGGTCCAGTCGAATTTGGTACCCAGTGTTACAATCGATGAAACCAGATCCGGCTGGTGGCGGGCCAGGCACAGTGCGACATAGCCACCCATGCTGTAGCCGAAAATTGCGGCTTCGTCCAGTTCCATTTTATTGCAGTAGTCATGGATTTGGTGGGCGAACCCTTCGATGGAGAACTCGTCGCCATCTCCGGCATTTTTGCCATGACCCTGAAAATCCGGTGTGTGGCAGATTACATGATCCGCCAGTAAAGTTTTGAGTTCGTTAAACTGTGCCGAACTGCTGAGTGCTCCATGTAAAAGAATCAGGTGCTTCATAATATCTCCCTCATTAACATATAATTTTATGTACCAGAATGACTTGAAAAACCAGGACCCTTGGCCCAGCTCAGGTCCAACGAGCGGTCAAAAAGACGGTTTAACCAAGCCTTCTGCTATTCAATTTCATCTTGCTGGTTGCTCATGACCTCCATATTCAACTCGGGTGGAGATAACAAAAACAACATCAGTGATGCAATTTCGATAAAATCTTCATACAGATCAAAAAAAGCGGGAGGTGCAAACGGATTAAATATGATGGCTATCAGTGCCAGGGTGATGCTCCAGCCGTACATGGCGTGCTGACGGGCTATCCACGAGCCATACAACCCTGAAATAAAAACAACATAGTTAATTACGATGTACCAGGGATCTACAAAGCCGCTTAACCCGCCGGCAAGGGCGGCAATCGCTACCCATTTAACTACCTGGAACGTCATCCGTTATTCATTTCCACCAACTTTTAAGATCACCAGTGTCTCGTCGTCGCTCTGAGCGGCTTTTCCTCTGAACTGGTTAACCTCGAGGATGATTTTGTTCATGATTTCATCCGCAGATTCGGAATGATGGTTTCGGATTATTTTTTTAAGCCGCAGCTCTCCAAACTGATCCTGATCAATATTCTCCGCTTCGGTAATTCCATCGGTATACAAAACCATCACCTTATCGGGCTTCAAACTGATGCGACCTTCCTTGTATCCGGGGTTGTCAATAAAGCCAAGCAGCGGGCCGCCATCGGTTAATTCCTGAAAACTGTCGGTCTTGATATCGTAGACCAAAGGCGGATTATGTCCGGCATTCGTGTAAGTGAATTCCCGATCTTCCAGACAACCGTAAAACAGTGTTATGTAGGTATCCTCACCCGTCTCGTTCAGCAAGGAAGAATTCACGGCATTCACGACATCTCTTACGCACTCGTTTTGGCCTGACAGGCTACGCATTTGCGCTCGCAGATTGGACATCAGCATGGCTGCCGGAACACCTTTTCCGGTTACATCGGCAATGGCAATGCCCCATTTGTTGTCGGACAGTTTGATGTAATCATAATAATCACCGCCAACATAGGTAGCCGGTATACTGGTGCCGGCTATATCGATATTTTCGATGCCCGGCTTAACATCCGGGAAAAATCCCGTCTGGATAACCCTGGCCATTTTGACCTGTTCGTCCATTCGCTCGCGATCCATGGCCTTGCGATACCAATACTCCCGTTCAATACAAATAGCCGCCTGATTCGCAAGCATCATCAACAGAGGAAGTTCATTCTCAGAAAACTCTTCTCCATTAACTTTATTTACGGCCTGAATCACCCCGATCAACCTGCCATCATTGTTAATCATGGGTACACAAATCAGGTTACGGGTGATGAAACCTTCGCTGCGAATCTCGCCTTCAAACCGGGGATCGGCCGATACATCATTGACAATTACCGGTTCTCTGTTTCGTGCTACCCAGCCACTGATCCCACTTCCGACAGGAATTCGCTGACCCGTTATTTCGGATTTCATCGGACCGATCGGAACCGATATGACCAATTCTTCACCGTTTTGGGAAACCAGCATCAGGCTTCCGGCTTGAGCATTCATGATGGTTTTACACGCTTCCATTACCGTATCAAGAATAGCGGCAACTCCTTTGCGCGTGTTGATCTTGCTGATCATATCAAACAGCAGCTCTACTCTGCTGTCATAAAAACCACGCTGATTAATAATATTATCCGGTTCCATGATCATCTCCGGTTTTTCGTGCCAGATGAATTCCATCGCGGACGGTCAGCAGCACATTTTCCACCCGGGGATCATTTTTAATTGTATGATTTAACTTATCTATCGCCTCTGCTTTACGGTCTTTCGGATCCGTTACCTCACCATACCATAAAGCGTTATCTACAACAAATAACCCTCCGGTTTTCAGCTTTGGAAACATCAATTCGTAATATTCTGGATAGTGCTCTTTATCCGCATCCAAAAACATCATATCAAATGGCCCCTGCAACTTCGGTATCGTCTCAAGCGCATTCCCCATCACCACCTTGATCTTTTTGGCGTGGGGATCATCTTTGAGGCAGTCGTCCGCAATAGCCTTATATCGTTCGTTCATTTCCAGAGTCACCACTTCTCCGTCTTCCGGTAACGCCCGGGCCATCATGTATGCGGAGTAACCGGTAAACATTCCGACTTCAAGGACCCTGTGGGCACCAGTTAGCCCAATAAGCATACTCAGAAACCGGCCTTCCACTTTGCCGGTTAGCATTTCGGTGTACTGAAGGGTATTTCTTGTTTTATCAGCAATGGCCGCAGCTGTATCAGGCTCTTGTTGTGTGACTAAATTTGCGTATTCTTCGATTTCAGCAGAGGCCAGAAGATGTTGTTGCATCGGGTTATCAATTATCTTTTAATTAGTGCCAGTAAGAAAAGTGGTAGTGTAATACCATATTCCATCATTGGCGGATCAATACAAAATACCGCACTGATTAAATATACGCATCCTTTAACTGATTCCCCGCTTTGAGCCCAGATTTTGATGCCACTTCCCCGTTATTCATTCGGGTTTTCCGGCAATATACTCGTCTGCTGTTTTATCGCAGATTTAAATACGTGTGGCTTAAAACCGACTATAAACCTGCTCGCACCAGATCTACTCTTTTCTATGCCAACCACAGCTCCTGGTGGGATGGTTTGATCCCTTTTTTGTTGAATGAGTTTCATTTCCGGCAGGACGGCAGGGCTATCATGGAAGATAAACAAATGGAGACGTATGGTTTTTTCAGGAAAATCGGAGCGGTGCCAATTGACCGTACTAATCCGCGTTCCGCAATCAAGGTGCTGCAAAAAAGCGCTGAGTTTCTGAACGAGCCCGGCCGGTCTCTTTATTTTTTCCCCCAGGGACGTATGTTTTCGGAATGCCACCCTCTGAAGTTTGAGCAAGGGTTGAGCCGATTGAGTGAGATGTTCAACGAAAATGTGGATATCGTGCCGCTTGCGATCTCTACCAGTAATATTCGGTATGACAAACCGGAATTATTTTTAAAAACGGATGAGCCGGTAGAACTCGATCCGGTATTATCAAAACCGGAGCGAAATACTATATTGGAAAACCGATTGCTGCAGCTTTTAAAGACTACTCAGGATGAGGCGGCCCTTGATGATGGTGGGTTTAAAAGGTTGGTTTGAGATTACGGTATTTGGATT
>SLJN01000138.1 GCA_007135115.1 Balneolales bacterium | reverse complement strand
TGCATAATCTGATCATACCTGAGCAGAGGTCGTACTTGCTGGAAACCGGCAATCTGGATTTCTCCTATCAATTGGTTGAAAACGGAGAGCCTGTAGACCGGTTCCGCGCCGATTTATATATGGAGATGGAGCACCTGGCTTTGAATATGCGACGAATAGGTCAGTCCGTTCGACCATTCAACTCCCTGGAGCTGCATCCGGAAGCTGCCAAAGTTCTCAGTTTTTCCTACATGAAGTTCGGTCTAAATCTCATCACCGGACTAACCGGTTTTGGCAAATCTTCTACATTGGATAGCATCATTGATGCTCACAATAAGAGCGTTCATGCACATATCACCATTATTTCATCTCCTGTAGAGCTTGTTCATCAACCGGGGCGGTGTATCATTCGGCATCGAGAGGTAGGAGCGGATGTTCGAAGTTTTAAGCACGGCGCGGTAGAAGCGATGCGGCAGGATCCGGATATCATCGTAATCGGTGAGCTACGGGATCCGGAAACAATACTGACTGCTTTGGAAGTCACCGATTCGGGGCACAAAACCTTTTCAACACTGCATACAGCTTCGGCGGTTGAAAGTATCAGCAGGATAGTTGGTGAGGTGCCCAAGGAAGATAAAGAGCGCGTAAAAAACCGCCTTGCTGATGTTTTGAGCTGTGTAATCAGCCAGAAACTGGTTCCGGGAAGAAACGGCAAGCGCATCCTGGCAAAAGAGGTGTTGATCGTAACGCCATCCGTACAGGCTGCGATTCGCAATAACAATTTCAATGAAATCTATCAAATGATTTCAGAGGGCGGATCAAAGGGTATGATTACTCTGGAACAGGATCTAAAGCGACTCGTGGCTGAAAACCGGATCAAAACGGAAGAGGCGTTGAATTTTGCCAACAACAAAAAACGAATGGCGGAACTTCTTAAAAAATAACTCTATGGGGAAGGGTAACAGCAATGACTAAATCACTCGAGATTTCATTGATGGATGACGGGGCCGGTATTTATGCCATGGCCATCCGATCAGATAAAAACGGCAGAAAGTGTGAGAGCACCTTTGAAATGCTGTATCAAAAACAGCATGATGCAATAGGGGCGCAACTAAAACAGGAAGTTGATAGTATTTTCGGTGCTTCTGCTCAAAGTGATACGGAAGAAGAAATTCTTGAATTACAGACAGAAGAAGATGATGGAGCGAATACCTCCATTTCTCCGGAGCGATTAATCACCTGGCTGGAAGCATTAGAAGCCAAGAAATTCAGTGTAACCGTTACTTTGAATCCATCTCAGGCGACGTATTTCCGGTTTAAAGACGAGGACTACCGGAGTCTTAAAACTGCAGACCTGGAAAAGCGTTTAGAAGCTAAATTGTATGAAAAGTCCGGTCGGGTTTCTGAAAGGGAAGGCTATACCTACCGCATCAACGAGGATGGTTCTTTGTTTGCCGGTATGGTTGATTACGACCTGCCCGTGCTCAAAATGCTGGAGGAGGTCCGGTCACACTTCGGACGCAGACTGAAGATCGACTATGTGATTTCGCAAGAAGAGTTACTGCTGCACTTGCTTGAAAAAAGACAGGTTAGTGATACAACACTTATTCACCTTCAGCCGGGAAGCGGCAAGCTTATCATTCTGAAAAACGGATATGCCGCAACGCCCATAAATTTTGAAATAGAGCACGAAGAACCTGAAGCCAAAGCCCGTATACTGGTTCAAAGGTTGATGCTGGAAATAGACAAAGGAAGTATAGAATCCCTTTATTCTGTTCATATAAGTGCATCACCTGAGGAAATAAACTGCATCTCATCGGTGCTTAAAGATCATATTCCCGGGCTTGAAGTTTACGGGATTACCTGCGAATACGAGCGGGGCAAGGAAAATGTTCAGGCGCTTTCGTTGAATTATGCGGCATCTGAAGCAGCGAAACATCCCAAAGTTGCATCCTTTTTGCCTCAGCGCATTCGCGAAGCACAGCAAAAGCTGAAATTGCGCTGGCACGGGATGGTATTGCTTTTAATTCTTGCTGCAACGCCATGGAGTATGTTTCAGCTATATGAAAATCGTATGGATCAGTACAGCTCTATCGAACGGGAGTTCAATGCGCTTACCACTCAGATTGCGGAGCTGGAGCCGGTCGCCTCGCGGGTTGATGAAATGGAGCAGGAGTACTCAGCTGCTGAGCAACATATCGAGCAAATTCAGGGGGATGCACGGTATGCAACGATGTGGACACAAAAACTGACTCAACTTGAAGAGCAGATGAGCGGCATTGAAAGCAGTTGGTTGACGGGCTTTCGAACGCAGGGCAATACCCTTCATATCGAGGGTTACAGCCTGGATCGTGAACAGGTCGTCAAAGTTGCGGAGATTTACCCGGATTCCCGGATTGTACGGGTCTCACAGGGTGAAATCAGAGGGCAGACGGTCTATGCATTCCGAATTCGGGTACGGGATATCAAACAAAATATTGAACCGCCGGAGCAGACAGTCCGGCAATTTATAGCAGAAAGGGGCGCACCATGAGTTATGCGATAAGAAACAGTTTGATTTTAGCCGGATTGATTTTACTAATCTGGGCGGGAGGCTACGGATATCTGATGTTTTGGCTGGATCCAGACGCTGAAGAAAAGCTGAGCGAAATAAGAGCAATGGAATCACAAGTAGAAGATTTCAAACTTGTCGCTGACCGGCATGATGAGGTTTATGACAGGCATCTTGAAGTACTTGATAAACTTGAATCCTATCCGAAACAATATGTATCGGGAGATGAAATTGATCGACTGTATGATCTCGTTCGGCGCTATAATGATAGCGAAACCTACACAGAGCTGGATTATTCGCTTAAGGATTCCGAAGAACAGGATGAGCAGACGGCCGAAATCACACTGGAGGGCAAAGGCCGGTATGATCATCTGGCAGGATTCATCCAGACGATAGAGCTCGAGCCTGCTTTGATTCGAATTAATTCAGTTCGGGTTGACCCTATCAGTGATACCGATCAATTGGGCTTTGTGCGATTCAATCTGGAGCTGGAAACCTATATTTCTGAAGAGCCCTTAGATTTGGGTGATGATCAGGATGATCAAGAAGTTTTCGCAGTAAACCTGCACAGCTGGGATGGTGGAAATCCTTTTTTTCCAGGCATACATGAACCCTTACCGAATACTGAAAATCTTCCTGATATCAGGGATGCACGAATTTCGGGGGTAACTTCAAACCGGGTGTGGGTTCGCCTGAGCGATGGAACCGCAAAAACAATGAGACCGGGTGAAGAAGTCTACATGGGGCGATTGACTTCAATAGATGCCGAAAACGGCAAAGTTGAATTTACGCTTAACGAAGGCGGGATCGTCAACAAATACATATTGGAATTGTAACATACAGAGGGAGTTTAAAATGAAGAGCTTGAGCACTATTACGTTTTTGATCATACTTATGCCGCTGATGGCATTATCACAAACCGATCGTACTCCTCCGGAACGTGTAGATCCGGATGCAATGGTAGCTATAGATGATGACACAAAATTCGAGGAAGCAGTGTCAATTCTCGACGAGTTTGCGCGAGAATACGAGGATCGATCCATTTTGCTTAAAAATGAGGTGGACGGGAAGCTGGGAATTCATATTCCTCTTATGCATTGGCGAAGGGCACTGGATTACCTTGCCGGATATCATGATATGGATGTGGTATCGCAAAGCAGGCACTATGAACTGGTCAAACGGGAGGATGTGAGCAGTAAATCAAAAACCTCCGACTCGCTATCAGGTTTTGATGATGGAGATAAAATTATCAATCAAAACACGCGGGAAATTGAAATATCAGCCACGTTTTTTGAAGGCAACAGCCGGCTGCTACGTGAAATTGGGGTCGACTGGTCAACCCTAAGCAGCGACGGACGCGTGCAAGTGGATCAACGAGGTGCCATGCAGGTCGGCCAGGATATATTCGACATCAACCTGGATTTGTCGGATCTGGTCAATGGTTGGGACATTCACGCCCTGTTTTCGGCTTTTGAGTCAAACAACGAGGGTGAAATTATTGCTTCACCAAAAATACGCATCATGGATGGTAAAGAAGGAAATATCCAGGTCGGTCAGGACTTTTCCATAAAAAGCCGAGACTTTGCCGGTAATGTCATCGATGAGTTTTTCAGTACGGGTACGATATTAAATGTGACGCCTCATATCATTGAGTCTGATGATATGGAATTCATTTATATGACCGTTGCCGCGGAAAGAAGCAGCGCAACTCCGGACCCCGTAAGTACCGTTATAAACAAGCAGGAAGCCGATACGGAAATCTTAATGTTAAGCGGTGAGTCAACCACGATTGCCGGCTTGTATGATGTGGAGGAATCGGTAACAAGGAGGGGCATTCCACTTCTGAAAGATCTGCCGCCCTGGTTTTTCGGATTGCGTTATCTGTTTGGATATAATTCATCCGAAGTTACCACACAGGAGCTGGTGATCTTGATACAGGCGAAAATAATACCGGATCTCGATACCCGGATTTTGGATTTGCAAACGGATACCAATGAAGTTCTGCAAAGAGAGTTGCAAGAGTATCGGGGACTTGAACTGGAAGAAGAATAAAAGGCTTTGAAAAAAACAATTTTGCAAAGCCTCTGAATCATCAATTTAACTTAAAGGGAGACATTAGCTATGAATCCAATGGATATATTTTTGACGAACCTGGATCAGTTGGAAGACTACTTGATCAAAATAAGTGAAGCGGATACGCCGAAGAGTTTTAACAGGGATTTCCTGGAAACTCTTGGCATATCCGAACCCAATTCGGTCTTATTCATCGAGATGTTTAAGGTTTTTGGCCTGGTTGACCAAGATGGTAAACCGGTTGAAAGTTATCATCAGTTTGCCAAGTCAGAGGACCATGCACGTGCTGTTTTTGCTGAAAAAGTAAAAGAATGCTACAGCGATATATATGATGAAGATCCCGAGGCTCATCAGCTGCCAAAAGAGGAAATCAGAGATGTTTTTCATAAACGACTGAAAGGGAAAAAGTCAGAGACTTTTATCAGGATGGTGGCAGATACTTACTTTACCCTGGCTTCATTCGCTGATTGGGAAGCATCCCCTGATGAACTGTCGGACGATGATAGCTTATCAGATGTCGATGACCAGGAATCAAAGAACTCCGGTAAGGACTCCCATACTGATACTGATGCTGAACTGGATGAAATTGACGAAGCTATCAGAGAGCTTGATCAGTCGGAAGGGGAGTCAGATGATAACGATGGTGGTGAAGATGACTTTGAAATGGAACAAGCCGAAAACCGAGAAGAAACTGAAACAACAGAAGCTTTTCAAGGAGGGCTGAGATCTGTAGATCCGGAGCACTTCACCAATGGAACGACTTTAAATGGTAAACATAAAAACAGTCATGTAACGGAGAACCTTATGAATACCCAAGTATCTTCAGATGTTAAACAGAACCTTTCAAAAGCACTGACCAGAAGGGCTGAGCTTCTTTATCAGCTTGAAAGGTATGATGAAGCTATTAATGCTTATAATCAAATGATCAGCTATTACGAGGCTTCAGATGAGGCGTCGTCACAGGATATCATTGCGAAAGCTTTAATTCAGAAAGCTGAAATCCACGAAAAACTGGAACAGCACGATGAGGCTATATCTGCTTATGACAAATTCATTAACAGATATTCAGGAAGTAATTCCGGGTTATCTAAAGAGGCGTAAATAAAAAAAGGCGCCCGGATAATCCGAGACGCCTTTGCATTCAGCAAAAAGAATAGCACCGATTACATGTAGGAAATGATGCTGTCGCCGAACTCAGAACTGCTGAGTTTGGTGGCTCCATCCATCAAACGCTCAAAATCATAGGTGACTTTTTTGTTGTTGATGGAAGCTTCAAGACCTTTTTCAACGAGGTCGGCCGCTTCGTTCCAGCCGAGGTGACGCAGCATCATTACTCCGGAAAGAATCAGGGAACCGGGGTTTACTTTATTCTGTCCCGCGTATTTCGGAGCAGTGCCGTGTGTGGCTTCAAACAACGCGAATCCGCTTTGGTAATTGATGTTCGCTCCCGGTGCAATCCCGATGCCGCCGACACAGGC
>SLJN01000336.1 GCA_007135115.1 Balneolales bacterium | reverse complement strand
GGTTAAGCGAAGCGCAACCCCGGGATTCAAGATGCCCTCAGCCAACATCCCGAGGCGGTAATGTAGAACTTGTTATCATGGGTAGCCGAGGGATGCACGGGAAAGCGCTGGTCAGCACAATTACCGCGTGGACGCGTTGTGATAGTGGGCCGGTGCGGGGATCCGCCGGTAGTCGGACACAGCGCATACGGCCGGCGTTTAGGGTTTTAGTAGTTTTCTGTCACCTCTTCAACAGTGCAACCGAAGGTCGGATTAAGATCTCGGAATGACTTTGGGGCGGACATTGGTAGCCACCTCAACGTCATCCCGACTGGAGGCGCGTTGAGGAGTGTACTATCATTGTAACTGCCTTCCGCGCCGGAATGGAGGGATCTGCAAAGACAACCAACGCTGATAGGTTTATGAGTCAACTCCTG
This sequence comes from Balneolales bacterium, assembly GCA_007135115.1. Classification (GTDB taxonomy): domain Bacteria; phylum Bacteroidota; class Rhodothermia; order Balneolales; family Natronogracilivirgulaceae; genus SLJN01. The sequence continues at coordinate 5,676 of SLJN01000336.1, read as the reverse complement.
GCAATAACGCCGCCACCAACAACCAAACACCAAACAATCAAACTACCCAAACAGTTTTCAAAGCATATAGGAAACGAGATAATCCCATTTCTGTGTTATGGCAGGAAATTTTGATGAACCTGCATATTATCCCCATCATTCAATTGACATTCGCGCTTCTACCCCATAACTTCCGCTGGATTTTTTAAGGATTATTTAACTTGTTTATATGCTTGAAGGCTATATACCAATTTTAGCTCTGATTGCCGTAGCTCTGGTGCTCGGTGTCATTCTTGTTGTGCTGGCGCGAGTGCTGGGCCCTTACCGGCCAAATGCACCGAAGCTGCGTCCTTATGAAAGCGGCATGGACCCTTATGGAGAAGCCAAAGATCGCTATTCGGTAAGTTTCTACATTGTTGCAATGGAGTTTATCGTGTTCGATCTGGAAGTCGTATTTATTTATCCCTGGGCAGTTCGTTTTCAGGAACTGGGCATGCAGGCATTTTGGGCTATGATGCTGTTCATAGTTATTCTATTTCTCGGGTTGATTTATACCCTGAAGAAAGGATCCTTCGACTGGGATCCCGACGAGGCCGTCAGCAAAGAAAATTTCGCAAACTCCTGAAGTATTTATGGGAATTGAAAGTGCCTTAGGTGAAGGCTATTTCACCTCTAAAGTTGATGCATTAATCCAGTGGGGCCGGCGCAATGCTATTTGGCCGATGCCTATGGGACTGGCTTGCTGTGCCATTGAGATGATGGCTTTTGCCGGGCCCAAGTACGACGCCGCACGTTTCGGATCTGAGCGCCTGAGTTTTTCACCCCGGCAAAGTGACGTTATGATCGTTGCTGGTTGGTGTAACTACAAGATGGCACATGCCATCCGCCGGATCTGGGATCAGATGCCCGATCCGAAATGGTGTATATCGGTAGGCGCTTGCGCTTCCACCGGTGGTATGCACCGTTGCTACGGGGTTGTTCAGGGAATCGACAACTTTTTACCGGTCGATGTGTATATCTCCGGTTGCCCGCCGCGTCCGGAATCCATTATACACGCCTTGATGGATATTCAGAACAAGATTAAGGACGAACACTCTATACAGCTGGATCAATAATGGCATCGAATAAGCAGGAATACGCTGATTTAATTAAGAAGGCAGAATCAGATCTCGGTGATAAAGTTCTGGAAGCGACTGTCAATTACGGCTTCCCCCGTTTCATCGTACGTGCTGAGGATATCCTTGAAGTCTGCCGTTATTTCAAAGAACAACATCATTTTATTTACCTTACGGAAGTAACCGGGACAGATCGCTTTACAACTGATGAGCGGTTTGAGGTTATTTACAATATTATCTCACTTCGAAACCATCAGCGGATATTTATTAAAACGCGGGTAGAAGAAGACGAGCCTGAAATCGCCTCCGTCTGCGAAATCTGGCCAAGTGCCAACTGGCACGAGCGTGAGGTCTACGATATGTTCGGGATCACATTTACCGATCACCCCGACCCCCGCCGGCTGTTTATGCCCGAAGATTACCGCTATTATCCGCTTCGCAAGGAGTTCCCGCTCCTGGGAGTACCCGGCTCCATTGAACTGCCCAACACCACACCCGATCAGGACTGACAGGTATGGAACTCGATAAAAAGTATTCTACTATAGACGATAAGGTTAAACCAACCTTCTTTCCGGAACATCAGAAAGCTCTTTACAAAAAGCTCGAAGATAAGCACACCACCCTGGAGCTTGAGGATGAAGATCCTTTGGCAACCCGGATGATCCTCAACATGGGGCCTCAGCACCCGGCTACGCACGGTGTACTCCGAGTGGTACTCGACCTGAAAGGCGAGCAGATTATTAAGAATAAACTGGATATCGGCTATCTCCACCGAGGCGTAGAAAAAATCGCTGAAAACAAAACCTATCAGGAATTCATGCCCTATACTGATCGCATGGATTACCTGTCGCCTTACAGCAACAACGTCGCGCTGTGTCTGGCCGTAGAAAAAATCGCGGAAGTTGACGTCCCCGAACGAGCTACCTACATCAGAATGATCTGTTGTGAGCTCGCCCGGATTTCAGCACACCTGCTGTGGCTCGGTACTAAGGTGATGGATGCCGGTGCGCTTTCTTTCTTTATGTGGGCCTTCCGGGAGCGCGAAAAGATCTACGACCTTTTTGATGAAATCGCCGGACACCGGTTTACCGTCTCCCACTCCCGTATAGGCGGAGTTGCCAACGATTTTACCGACGATGCTGTCGCCAAGATCAAGAAGTTCATCAATGAATTTCCGAATGAACTGCAAGACTGGGAAAGACTCCTCAACAAAAACAGAATTTTTGTTGACCGAAACGAAGGTACCGGTGTACTCACATCTGAGGATGCCATCAAATACGGAGCTTCCGGACCTACCCTGCGCGGTTCCGGTATTGCTTACGACGTCCGCACATTCAACCCCTATATGAAATATGATGAGGTTGATTTCGAGGTCCCTTCACGTGTAGAAGGTGACAACCTTGCTCGCTACTACGTGCGGATGGAAGAGATGGCCGAGTCGGTGCGCATCATCCGGCAATGTTTTGAAAAGATGCCTTCCAAAGGGGCTATCCGGATGGATGACGCCAAGAAATCATATCCCTCCAAAGACGAGGTTTACTATTCTATGGAAGGTATGATTCATGACTTTATGATGACCGATACCGGTATCTGTCCACCTGAAAATGCCGAATCGTATCACTCTATTGAAGCTCCCAAAGGCGAGCTCGGATATTTTATTCAAAGTGACGGAACCGGTCACCCCTGGAGGGTAAAAATCAACGTACCCTCAATGGCTAATCTCCAGGCTATGGAGTACACACTCGATGGAGAAATGGTAGCCGATACCGTATTGATTATTGGCGGATTTGACCCTGTAATGGGAGAAGCGGACAAGTAAAGTATTATGGCAGAAACGTACGAATTCAGTAAAGAAGATTTAGATAAGATCGAAAAGATCAAGGCGAAGTACCCTGAGGTACAACCTGCGGTTATGCCGGTTTTATGGTTGGCCCAGGATAAGTTCGGCCATGTTGACTCCGACGTTCAAAAGCTGGTCGCAGATACCCTTGGTCTTCCGCGTGCTCACGTTCATGGTGTAGCCACGTTCTATACCCAGTATTATAAAGAGAAGATGGGTAAATACGTGCTGGACGTATGCGGCAGTTTCAGCTGCCAGGTATGCGGTGCGCAGGAAATTATTCAACACCTTGAAGAAAAACTCGGTATTAAAGAAGGTGAAACCACCGAAGACGGCATGTTTTCCATCCGTGAGGTGGAGTGCCTTGGTGCCTGTGGATATGCACCTATGCTGCAGGTTACAAATGACCAATACGTCAATAACCTGACGAAAGAAAAAATTGATAAACTCATTGAGGATCTGAAAGCAGGTAAAGAACCTGAGTTCGAATCCATGCCGGTAGTCTATCATCAAACAAGTGACTCCTGACCCTATATGGCACAAGACTGGAAATCATTTAATCCCGTACTGATTCCGAATATTCCCGATCTTGCCAAGATCGACGTTTACGAGAAAAACGGCGGATATTCGGCTTTGAAGAAAATATTAGTTGATGAAAAGTGGGATTCTAAATCCGTCATCAATGAAGTAAAAGAAGCTAATATTCGCGGCCGTGGCGGGGCTGGTTTCAATGCAGGTATGAAATGGTCATTTATGCCTGAACCCGACGGTGGACCGCGTTACCTGGCAGCCAATGGGGACGAGTCCGAGCCGGGTACTTTTAAAGACCGTAAGATTTTTGAATTCAACCCACACCTTTTCATTGAAGGTTGCCTGATTGCCGCCTATGCAATGAAAATAGATGCGGTGTATGTTTATATCCGCGGTGAATATCGCGAGTTCATCAAAATGATGGACAAAGCGATAGACGACGCCTACAAAAAAGGCTACCTCGGCAAGGGAATTCTCGGTACTGATTTCAGTGTGGATATGTACACCCACTCAGGTGCCGGCGCTTATATCTGTGGTGAGGAAACCTCACTGATGGAATCTCTCGAAGGAAAGCGCGGATATCCCAGGGTAAAGCCACCCTTCCCCGCTCAAAAAGGACTCTGGGGTCGCCCGACAACCATCAACAATATCGAAACGCTGGCCAATGTTCCGCATGTGATCAACAACGGAGCTTCCTGGTTTAAGTCGATCGGACCGGATTCTCACCCGGGACCTGTATTGTACGGTATTTCCGGTCATGTGAACAAACCGGGCGTTTATGAACTGCCTTCCGGCATGAAAATCACCGATCTTATTAATGAAGTCTGCGGCGGGGTTCGAAACAATAAAGGAATTAAGGCCATCATCCCCGGCGGTGCTTCAACACCTCCGATTCGCGGTGATGTCATCGATGGCGTTACCATGGACGCCGACGGCCTTCGCGAAGTCGGCACCCTGATGGGAACCGCCGGTATGCTCGTTATGGACGAAGATACCGATATCGTTGATGTGATTACCCGAATCTCCCACTTCTTCGATCATGAGTCTTGCGGACAATGCACTCCTTGCCGTGACGGTACCGGATGGCTTTACAAACTCATGAGTCGAATCAACAGAGGTGAAGGTGAAATGCGTGATCTCGATCTATTGATCGATGTCTGCAACAAGATGGAGGGGCGAACCATCTGTGCCCTTGCCGACGCCGCCTGCTGGCCGGTCAGAAACGCAGTTGAGCGTTTCCGCGAAGACTTCGAAGCCAAATGCAAAAAAACGGTTTACGCTGTAGCTTAATCCATATCGGATACTATGCCTGAAATTATTATAGACAACGTTCGCTACGAATACGATCAGCCTCAAAAGGTCTTGCAATTTATGCTCGATCAGGGGCTGGATCTCCCCTATTTCTGTTATCATCCCTCCATGTCCATTCCGGCCAACTGCCGGCAATGTCTTGTTAAAGCCGGTACCCCGGTTATTGACCGTGAAAGCGGCAAGCCGGAACTGGATGAGGACGGAAATCCCAAAATACGATATTTCCCGAAGTTCATGACGGCCTGCAGCCTGGAAATGAGCGACGGCATGGTGGTTCACTCGCATGTTACCTCCGATGAAGTGCGCCGCGCACAGGCTGATAACCTCGAGCTTATTCTTATCAATCACCCGCTGGACTGCCCCATCTGCGATCAGGCCGGTGAGTGCCCGCTTCAGATTCTGACGTATAAATACGGTCCGGAAGGAAGCCGGTTTGAACACAAGAAAGTTCACAAACCCAAGCGGATTCAGCTCGGACCAAGAGTCATACTGGATGCCGAGCGGTGCATCAACTGTACCCGCTGTACCCGGTTTACCGAGGAGATCAGTAAAACCAACCAGCTTACCATTGTGGCGCGGGGAGATAAAAATTATCCGATGACCGCCCCCGGTGAAACGTTTGATGATCCTTACTCTCTCAACACCGTAGATATTTGCCCGGTGGGCGCGCTTACTTCTGCTGATTTCCGCTTTAAAGCGCGTGTGTGGGAGATGGCTCAAACGCCAAGCATTGATATCACCAACGGAAAAGGCTGTAATGTCGACCTCTGGACACGCGACAATCTGGTTCTGCGTATCACACCGAGGTATAACAAGGAAATCAACGACTATTGGATGCCGGATGAAGGTCGTTTGGCTTACCGGCAGATGAATGAAAACCGGGTATCCAAACCGGAAATC
>SLJN01000376.1 GCA_007135115.1 Balneolales bacterium | reverse complement strand
TCAATTTTTGAATACTTCTTTTCAAGTTCCATACCTGTCAGTCCTGGTCGGGTGTGGTGTTGGGCATTTCAATGGAGCCGGGTACTCCCAGAAGCGGGAACTCTTTACGCAGAGGATAATAGCGATAATCTTCCGGCATGAAGATACGTCGTGGGTCGGGATGGTTGGTAAATCTTACTCCGAACATATCATATACTTCGCGCTCATGCCAGTTGGCACCGGGCCAGATCTCACAGACAGAAGCCAGTTCAGGTTCATCTTCCTCTACCCGGGTTTTGATAAATATCCGCTGTTGGTTACGAAGCGAAACAACCGTATAAATAACTTCAAACCGGTCTTCAGAAGTAAAGCGGTCGGTACCGGTAACTTCCGTTAAATAAATGAAATGTTGCTGTTCTTTGAAGTAACGGCAAACCTCAAGGATATCTTCCGGTCGGACCGTAAATCGTGGATAGCCGTAATTGACTTCAGCTTCAAGCAGTTTGTCACCAAGATCGGATTTCACCTGTTCAATGAAAGCCGTGTAATCGTGCTTTTGAGTTGCCATTATTGATCGAGCTGTATAGAGTGTTCGTCCTTAATTTTGTCCTGAATATCCATTAGTGCATGGATGATGGATTCGGGACGCGGCGGACAGCCGGAGATGTAAACGTCCACCGGCAGAAAGTTATCGATCCCCTGTACAACACCATAGCACCGGTGCATGCCCCCGGTTGATGCGCACGCACCTACGGATATGCACCATTTCGGATCGGGCATCTGATCCCAGATCCGGCGAATGGCATGGGCCATTTTGTAGTTACACCAGCCGGCAACGATCATAACGTCACTTTGGCGGGGGGAGAAACTCAACCGTTCCGAGCCGAAACGGGCGGCATCGTATTTCGGACCGGCAAACGCCATCATTTCGATAGCGCAACAAGCCAGCCCCATGGGCATCGGCCAGATGGCATTTCGCCGACCCCATTGAACTAAAGCATCTAATTTTGAGGTGAAGTAGCCTTCACCCATTGCATTTTCAATTCCCATAAATAATTCAGGAGTTTGCGAAATTTTCTTTGCTGACAGCTTCGTCAGGGTCCCAGTCGAATGAGCCTTTCTTGAGGGTGTAAATTAACCCAAGGAAAAGTATCACAATGAAAATCATCATAGCCCAGAAAGCCTGCATTCCCAGTTCCTGAAACCGAACTGCCCACGGATAAATAAATACTACTTCAAGGTCGAAAACGATAAATTCCATAGCTACGATATAGAAGCTTACCGAATACCGGTCTTTGGCTTCACCGTAGGGATCCATACCGCTTTCATACGGCCGTAGTTTTGGAGCATTGGGTCGATACGGGCCTAACAGACGTGCCAGTACTACCAGTATAACGCCGAGTACTAAGGCTACGGCTATGAGTGCTAAAATTGGTATATAACCTTCGAGCATAATATCGGGTTAAATAATCCTTAAAAAATCCAGCGGAAGTTATGGGGTAGAAGAGCGAATGTCAATTCAATGATGCTGATATTCTTGGTCTGAAAAAATTTTAAAACGTAACAACGAAATCAGGATTTCTCGTTTCCAAATATCATTACCGGTAAACCGTATACGTTAAGACAGGGTAGTGAATGAACTAACATTCCGTAGTGTTAAACTGATTGTTAAATTTATTACCTTGGATGATTAAAAATTTGGACTAAAAACGAATTTTTGCCTTGGAAAAAATTCAAATGGACATACTCGGTCTTTCGACCAGCCCCAGTAGTGGAGGGGCCTATGCGCTTATATTAAATGAAGTAGAAGGAAACAGGCGACTGCCAATCATCATCGGGACGTTTGAGGCTCAGGCTATTGCACTCGAACTTGAGCACATCAAACCGCCCCGTCCAATGACGCATGATTTATTGAGAAATATTATCCAAAGCTTCAGTACTCATGTTAAGGAAGTCTATATCAATGATCTGAAAGAAGGGACATTTTATGCTAAGGTGATTTACGAGCATGACGGAGAGGACATCGAGCAGGATGCCCGGCCAAGCGATGCCATAGCCGTGGCCATCCGGTTTAATTCTCCGATTTACGTCAGTAAAGATATCGTTGATGAAGCCGGTATTCTTTCGGATCAGGAAGATGAGGAGCAGGAGGCTGAAGAAATTGACTCAACTACGATCCACGAAGAACCGGAATCAGCCGAGCAGGCCACCGAAACCGGCACTCCCGAAAGCAAGCTGAAAAAGCTGGAAAAAAACCTCGCTAATGCCATTGAAAAAGAAGATTACGAAAAAGCAGCGAGGCTTCGGGATGAAATTAAAAAGATGAAGGGATAGCGTGAAGCTGGAGGATGTTAGTTTTGATAAACTGCCGGTAAACTCTTTATTCCAGACTTATGTAAATGATTACCCGAAGCTTTCTGGCTTTTTTTCTGAATCTCCGTTTCAATGGCCCAAGCAAAATGGCAGAGCGGATTTCAACACCGGAAAAGTTGATCGCGAAACGCTTATCACCCTTCTGAATAACATCAATTCGGCTTATGGGGTGGATGAAGAGGCGTTAAGGCAGATCAAACGCCTGGAAGATCCCGAAACCCGAGTGGTAGTAACCGGGCAGCAAATGGTCGTTTTTGGCGGTCCGTTATTTCTTATACTGAAAGCAATTTCGGTGCTGCTTTGGGCCAAACATATTGAGCGCCAAACGGGCAAACCGGTTGTACCGGTATTTTGGCTTGCAGATGAAGATCACGATCTGGAAGAGGTTTCAACGCTGGCTTTACCCGGAAGTGATGGAGCGGAGCATCTTTATCTTGATTACCATCCCGCTGTACATCACAGTGTAGGAAGTAATTCGCCGGCCGGTGAAGCGGTGAACTCCCTGATAAAACAGATTTTCAGTCTCCTTCCCGAAACCGACTTTTCCTCAGAGCTTGAGGAGCTGTTGCGCAGCTCTTATCAGTCAGGAAATCTGAAACAGGGGTTTGGCAAGTTGATGGCCGGGCTGTTCTCAAAGCATGGTTTGGTTCTGGCAGAAAGTAATAATGCCGGGATAAAAAAAGAGTTGAGCCGGCCTATTTGCCAGGCGGTGCAACAGGCTATTGAGATCAACGAAAAGCTGGAGGAACGTTCAGCTGAGGTGGAGGATGGCTTTCATCGACAGGCTCAGGTTCAGCCGACTACCTTATTCATGCACGATGATAATAGAGGAAGAATTCGTTTAAATCGTACAAACGGCAAATGGTGGACTGATGCCGGGGATGAGTGGACTTCCCGGGAGCTTTGCCGTATGGCTGAAGAGGAGCCATGGCGGTTTTCACCCAATGTATTTCTCCGCCCGATTATTCAGGATTGGCTGCTTCCTACGGTTGGGTACGTAGCAGGACCGGGCGAGGTAGCCTATTATGCCCAACTGGGCAAGGTATATGAGCTGTTTGATCAAAAGATGCCGGTAATCTTGCCCCGATACAGCGCAAGTATAATCGAGCCGGCGATCGACAGGATCATGGATCACCTCCCGTTTGAACTACCGGACTTTGCACGGCGGATTGAAGATCTTGAAAAGGAATATTTGGAATGGAGCACCCCGGATAATCTTGAAGATCATTTTCTTACCTGGCAGCAGGAGCTGGAAAATTTCATGCAGCAAAAAAGCAGCCTCATTGATAGATACGATCCGTCCCTGCGGGGCAGTGTGGAGAAAATGACCGTCAACTTTAACAAATCCATTGAAAAACTTCATCAAAAACTGAGAAAATCTCTGCGTCAGCAGGATGAAGTTCAGTTAAAGCGGATAAAACGTATAAAAAATACGATCTTCCCTGATGACCGGATGCAGGAAAGGGTGATTAGCTGGCTATATTTTAGTAACAAATATGGTTTAAGTTTCTGGGATGAAATTATTAATGAATTAAGTGAATCAGAAGCTTTGCCGCACAAACACTTATTATTATTTCCGTGACTATATCAACCGAACAAATAACAAAGAGAAAAAAACAACTGCGCAAGCAGCTGCTGTCTAAGCGACGTAAGCTGAGTGAGACTGCGCTGCGTCATATTTCTAACAGAATCTATACCCGATTGATTGAGTTAGATGCATTTCTCAATGCAAAAGTCGTTCACAGCTATATCCCGATAAAAAAAAATAAAGAAGTATATACCTGGGATATTCTCGATAAAGCTCATCAAATGAATAAAAAAGTGGTGGTACCGGTTATGGATATGAAATCCAGCCACATGGATCACTATGAAATTAACCCGAGAAAAACGCCGCTGAAAGAAAACAAACTTGGCATTCCCCAACCAAATGTGGATAAGGCTCTCGAAAATAACGGGTCTTTCGATTTAATAATCGTACCCATGGTAGGAGGGGATCATTTTTGCAACCGGCTGGGTTATGGCCGCGGGTACTATGACCGATTTCTGGATAACCAAAGCAGCGCTGTAACTATAGGGGTGATGCCGGATGCCTGCCTGCTATCAAAAATTCCGGTGGAAGAACATGATATCCCTCTGCATGGAATAATTACAGAGAACACGATTTGTATGCGTGGTGGTAAGATTTAAGCTCTTTGTGTACTTATAGCTGTTACTTGTTGATTTTGCAGATCGCAGAATGGGTTTAAAACGGGATTCCGTTTCGCCTAAACTTCAGAAACATTGAACCCGTAAAATTTTATTTGCGTATTGTGGTTTAGGTTAAAAAAGGGGGGGGATTTCGTGGGATCACCCGAAAAAATGGCGTGAATAAATAATTCAGCATGGGATTGCAAATAGATTATCAATTTGTAAAATTGAAGATACGCAGAACTAATTTGAAATGCGGCAGTTAATGAATACATATAAGTTATGATAAAGGAAGCTCAACACCATAAAACCGCCGATCTTCAACGACATTTCGATATTGATGATGAAGAGCTTGAAGCAACGCTTGATCGATTTGTTGAAGATGACGGTATCCCGGAAAAAAAGAAGAGAAAATTAAACTTTCCGATTATTGCAGGGAGTGTATTTTTAGTTTCAGCTATTACCATAGGTCTGCGTGAATTTACCGGGGTTGCCGGTGCCGGGGATCAGGATTTATTGAGTTTTCTTGTGTTTTTAGGGGGTGTTCTTGTATTTGCATTAGGTTTGGGGGTCGCCGGAGTAAAAAATAAACGAAAATGGAGGCACCGCCGAAAATCATTCAAGAAGAAGGCTTCAACAACATTTGATAGTACGACGGAAAAGAAACAGGCTGAAACACTGGATCAGTATGGACTAAAAAAGAAAAAGAAGCTGTTTAGATCCTCATCAAACTCTATGCTGTTCGGAGTTTGCGGCGGTATTGCCGAATATTTCAACATAGACCCGACTATCGTGCGTATTGCTTTTGCAATATCAGCAATTTATTACGGGAGCAGTATTATTTTGTATTTGATACTCGCTTTAATTTTGCCTAAGAGGGAAGAGTCTGACATTGATGATTAGCCTGCATTTCTCACCAAGAAATGCAATTTAGCAGGAAAGGACTATTCAGGTTTAGAGATTTGAAGCTAAAGGCCGACTATAAAATAAAAAAGCCGGATACCATCTGTGTGATATCCGGCTTTTTTAGTTTTAAAATGCAGGTCAGTCCATTGACATGGGGTTTTCCTCAGCAATTCTTCGATACTCCCGATACTCTTGCGGAGACAGATCCGCAAACAGATAATTCAGCGGGTCTACCGGCCGGCCATTTCGGTGAACTTCATAGTGCAAGTGCGGACCAGATGTTACTCCTGTATTTCCACTTTTGGCAATTTTTTGTCCCCGCTTCACTTCAGCACCGGGTACAATTCCGTCAGCAAGTTCATTCAAATGAGCATATTTCGTCCGATATCCGTAATCATGATCAATGACGATACGAATACCGTAATTCCCGCGGCGCCCTGCGGCACGGACAACACCATCGCCGGTAGCATAGATCGGGGTTCCGATTCGAGCTCTGAAATCCACTCCATCATGGTGTCTTTGATAACCCAAAACCGGATGCTCACGCATGCCAAAGCCACTCAAAACCTGTCCGTTAACAGGCTTAATTGCCGGTATGCGAATCATTTTATCGCGGTTTTTATTGTACTGCTCTTTCAGCTCATTAAAACTTACCTT
>SLJN01000397.1 GCA_007135115.1 Balneolales bacterium | reverse complement strand
TTTCGAGGTAACGGTTGAATAAATAGCGATCGGCTCGAAAATGTGCTGGTACTTTGTTCCAGTATTTTACCAAATCAATATCCCATAATGGGAGCCGCCACTCGTATCCCCAGTATTCGTAAACTCTTACCGAATTTACCATATAGTTGCCGTGACGCTCTCTCCACTCCCATTTCTCGCTGTAATCGCAATATGATTCGCCATCCAGGTAATCCGGCGGTTCTATAACCGAAGAAATTTTCCGGTGTAATTTTTCGGCCAGCTCAGGGTTGGTCTTTCGGAACTTCCAGGAATTATAATTCTTGTTTAAAACTTTTTCTATCAACGAAGATTTCGGGATTTCTTCGCGTTCTAAGACCTTTGACGGGGTATGATTTCCGGTGATTAAGCCGCCGGAATGCCCGGGAATAATTACGCTATCTTCCGGGATCAACCCATCCTGATGCAGCGATGCAATAACCGGAAATTCGCCAATATGGGGAGTAGTGGTGAGTCCGTCTGCACGAGTAGTCAACGCTTTTCGCTCGGGGCGGTCAAACCAGTGTGCCCATTTTTTATGGGAAGTCGGTATAAACTTCCATTCGAACCCAAGCGAGTTGGCTACTTCTTTGGCAATGTGAGCTTCCCAATTGTTCGAGGGACCGTAAGTAATACAAGTTACATTATCATAGCCGAGACGATTTAAATACCAGGCAATTAACCTGGAATCTTCGCCGCCACTCAGAGGTAATACTGCATGTCGGCCGTCCAGACTCTCAATTAATCTGGAAAAAACATTATGATGTACTTCATCCAGCTCATCCAATAGTTGTTCTTCAGTAGAAGCGTAGTCAGTTTTGGCCTCACCGTAAGCAAAGTAGGGTGTTGGCTCAGAAAGTTCTTTTGTATGAGAATCTGAATTGATGTATTCACCGGCGCATAGGTGCTGAACTTCAGGAAACAATGTATGCCGGCCGGTTACGGTTTTTCCTGTTAGATACTCAGCAGCGCGATTTTTCGGAATAGTATTGCTACCGGTAGCAGACCGGATTACATCGGCGTCATCCGAAATTAAAATCCTGCCGTCGGCACCGTATCCGTAAAACAGTGGGAAACTACGGATGCAATCTACAGCTGCAAACACTCCATGGTCATTACACTTGATAATCGCAAAATTCCCGGAAACTTCAGCAAGAAAACTGGTTAATTCTGGGGCACTAAGTCGCTCAATAAAAGCTGCAAGATGTTCACAACTATACAATCTTCCCTCATAATAGGCGAAACCTTTCACACAGGCATCACCTGATTTGTACCATGCAAATCCGGCATAATCCGTAAGCTTTATATGGGCTGAATCGGTTGATTTTTCCATTATGGCACAAATAGATAGCGTAAATTAATTCCGGAAAACGAGATAAACTCTCTTATCTTTTTTAAAAATCCCGAATTCAATTCAGCCTGCACAATTACCCTTTTAAAATTAAAAAGACTTATTAAAACACGATGAAACTGAAGTTTGATAGAGCGCGGGAAGAAGATCTTCCTACTCTGAACGATCTCTACAACAGGGTTTTCGATGCAAATCGAAGTATGGATCAATTCAAGTGGGAGTTCAGAGAGGGGCCTTATGGGCCGGCAACCCAGTACGTTCTGCGGGATGAAAAAGGAGAGGCACGGGCACATTGGGGCGTTTTGCCAAACTATTTTGTCTGTGGAAACCGATCCCTTAAAGCCGGTAAGGTTGAAAACACCATGATCGATCCTGATTTAAGAGGACAGGGACACTATGGTAAGTTTGAGAGGGAATCCATCAAACAGGTTTGGAATGAGAACTATGATGCGATTTGGAATTCGCTCACTACGGCTTCCGGGTTACGCAAACGGACAGGTTTTAGCATGGTTGGAAACCTGGTCTATTTGTTTCGGCCTTTGAGGGGAAGAGGAGCCAACCTATCATACTATCTTCAAAAAACTTTCCGGCGAGTCCTGGGTGATGATTTTACTTCCGGTTTGACTAAAAGAGTTACGTCCATAACTCCTGATGAAAAACCCGGATATGAAGCCCGACAAGTTTCAGTCTCACACCGAAGTATATCCGGCGAAGAATCTATTCGTGTGATGGAGCAGCTTTCGTCTGGCAAACAGGGACTGGTGACAATGATGAGGGATGCAGAATATATGCGCTGGCGTTTTCTCAATAATCCGCACTTGAGCTTTCAGTTTGAGTTTCTGGAGGATGAGAAAGATCAGGGAGTACTCATCTGGCATCAGAAAAGAGAGGAAATTGTTATTGATGATTTCTGGTGGAGCGGGATAATGACTCCGGAATTGATAGAGGCGGTCTACTTTTCTGTAAGAAAAACCTGGCTGAAACAGAAAGGGGCGCATCTGGTTTCATTCTTAACACTTGAGCATTCGGAGTTTTATTTGATGCTGCGGAAATCCGGCTTTGTACCGGTCGGTAATAACAAGTGGGTGGCTCCGGAGCGCCATTTTCTGATCTACCCGAACCCATCTATCGAATCGGATCTTCAGGAAAAATTGATGCGATCTGAACATTGGATGATTTCCAATATTATCACCGAAGGCATTAGGTAAAACCAGGGCTGAAGTTAGTTCGTGTCTGCAAGAAAACAGGTAGTGTCGTAAGAAAACGCCAAGATCAAGGCGCGCGAAGCTCCCAAAAAGCGCAGTGTACAGAGCGTACTCGAGCATTTTTGGGACGAGCGGAACGCCGATATTGGCATTTTCTTACGACACTAGTTCAGGGCTTTTTGGGCACTGTTTAGAATCGCTCCTCTGTTATGCAATTCTTCAAGCAGGTTGAGGTAAACTTGTTTCCACTCGCGGTACTTGTAGTCAGTGAACATATTGTTATGCCACAGTACTGCCGCAGCACCACCGAATTTTGCTATCTGATCGATCACAGGTAGAGTAACCTCGATGGCATCATCCGGATTGACCCCCATATATGAGGTGTTTCGAAGCGTGGTATCCATGATCACGAGGGGCAGTTCAAGTACCGATGTGGGGCAATTTTTCTGGTGATCATAAAGATAAAAAGGGGAGCAGTATCCGTTTCGGAACCCGATCTGCTCAGCAAAACCGAGGGTGCTGTCGTATTCCAGCCCGGCTTTTTCAAGGAGTCCGGGGGTGATGCGGTTGTCAAACATCAGAAAGTGGAAACGGCCTCCGTGGGGTTTTTTGCCGAGAAGAGCAACATCCTCCATCAACTGCTTTTCATCCAGATGACTGCCGGCAGACGGATGGAGGCCAATTTCAAAATCGTTGTCGGCGAGACGGCTGAGTATTTCACGGAATGATTCCTGCCGCACATCATAATCAGCATGCTTGATGTTGTGATAGGTTCCACGCCGGGGAATAAAGTAAAAGCTGGAAGTGGCTTGATAGGTGCGTTCAACTTCGGCAATTTCTTCCAGATTTTGCCAGTGGGGTGCACCTTTGAGCTTTTGACCCAGAATTTTGAAAGCATCACCCATCTGACCGTTTTTTGCACAAAACCAGCAGTCCTCCTGCCATCCTGAAGTGACGCGGTCAATATCATGGGTGAGGGCGATGCGGAAGTTTTTCGGTTTTCGAACGGTTCCCGGGATTTCCAACATCCGGGCAAGCAGGTCAAAGTAGTAATTCACCACCGGCTTTCCGGTAATTCCCCAACGATGCTGCAAGCTTTTTTCCCAGGAGAATCGCCCGTAATGATCAAGGTTTTCGGCGCTGCATTCCTGCCAGCCGCTAAGCCAGAAAAAGACCTCGGCGAATAGATCAAAATGGATGCGGGTTTTGCCGTTATTTCGAGTGATGAGCTCGGGGGCATCATCATGAAAAATCAGCGGCAGTTCAATATCATCGAAGGAGTACCAGCGGGCATTATCCGGGGCAGGTAGCTGACGATCAGTTAAAAAGTCTCGTCCGGCATCACTTACACAAATCGTTTCTTGTTGATCCGGACCATAGCCGATTGCCGGGCGTTCACGGAGCTGGTATTGCCGGCAAAACTGATCTAATACATAAGTGATTTCAGTATTCATAAATGACTGCCGCCATTAAATCCGGGCTGATTTCCGATGCAGGGTCTTTTATATTCAAAGCTTTGTTTTCCGCGCTTCCAGGTTCGGATAGTATTAAGAGGCACAACCAAAAGCAATGAACCACCGTATTCTCATCATCACCTATTACTGGCCGC
This sequence comes from Balneolales bacterium, assembly GCA_007135115.1. Classification (GTDB taxonomy): domain Bacteria; phylum Bacteroidota; class Rhodothermia; order Balneolales; family Natronogracilivirgulaceae; genus SLJN01. Next base: position 16,233 of record SLJN01000397.1, on the reverse strand, counting down.
CGAGCGGAGGTGCCGGGGTGCAGCGCTGGCTCAAATTCACCAAATACCTTCCGGAATTCGGTGTCAAGCCGTATGTGCTGACGGTGAAGAACCCCACTTATCCGTTTTTGGACGAATCGTTATCGGAAGATGTGCCTGAAGAAGCTGTCGTGGAAAGGTCGTTGTCTCTGGAGCCTTTCGCGCTATACGGTTTTCTGACGGGAAAGTCAGCCGGTGAGGTAGGCTCCCCGGTAACCGGACTCAAAGGAGAAGGGCAGAGCCTGATGACCCGGCTCTCCCAGTGGATCCGGGCCAATGTTTTTATTCCGGATGCGCGGCGGGGATGGGTGCCTTTTTCCCGGCGAAAAGCCCGCAAGATGGTTCGGGAGCATGGTATCGATACGGTAATTACTACCGGACCACCCCATTCGGTTCACTTCATCGGGCATCATTTGCAGAAAAAAACGGGCGTCCGGTGGATTGCAGATTTGCGCGACCCTTGGGTGGATGTACACTACAACCTTTATCTGCCCCGAATGCGCTGGGCAACCCGGCTGGACCGTCGCTATGAACGCCGGACACTTCAAGCCGCCGATGAAGCTATCGTAGTTTCGAATTCCATGGCCGATCAATTCCGGAAATTGGATGATCGTCCCTACCACGTGATCACCAATGGCTACGACCCGCAAGATTTCCCGAAGGATCCGGTTGATCAGGAAGAGGTTTTCACTCTCCGCTACGTCGGCAAGCTCGGTGAAACGGTAATTCCCTACGGTCTGATAAAAGCGCTGTCCCGGATTGAAAGTCGCACCCCTTTTAAGGTCGAGTTCATCGGAAATGTCCACGATAAATTACCGGAGCTGGTTCGTTCACACGGATTGGAGGACCGAGTGACCTTTAAGCCGTATATGCCGATGAAACAGGCGAATCATCAATTATGCAAGGCGCATGTTCTGCTGCTCATCCTGCCTGATACCCCCGGAAATGAATTGATCTTATCCGGAAAACTGTTCAACTACATTGGAGCCGGCCGGCCTATCTTGATGATCGGGCCCACCAAGGGTGATGCCGCGCGTATCATTGACGAGTATGGATTCGGAAACTGTTTCGAGCACAGCGATTCCGGTGCCTTACAGCAATGGTTTGACCAAAAACTGGCTGATTTTACTGAGGCGGGCAATGAGGCATTTCCCGGAACCCATGCGTATGCTTCCCCCGAAAAATTTTCAAGAAAAGAGCTTACGAATGAATTGATAAAGCTGCTTCAGCAAGCAGATCAATAGATCCATTTGATCATCTCGAAGCTCTCGGCATATCTGTTTTTGGCCTGAACGCCCCGGACTCTGGCAAGGGAAATAAACAATTCTTCATCATAATACTCCCGAAACCCCTGCGACTTGTAGCACCGGATGGCAGCCAATTTCGCATCCAGGTGATGCTGCTTTATCTTCACATAAAATTTGTGCTCCCCGCCGAATTGATTCCACGGCAGCTCATAACCAAGTTGACAAGAGGTTTTAAACGCTCTTCGCGCTTCGTTGTAAACGGTGTGATGATCCTGATGAAAATCGGCGCTCTCAGGTAGGAAAACCAGATCCGGCCGATACCGGCGATTGAGTGTAACCAGCTCTTCCAGGATCTGCTGACGGTCGCGCTGCAACTCACGCACTTCAAAATCATACGTGAGGATATTTTCTTCTGCCAGCCCTAAGGTAACGGCTGCTTTCCGAAGCTCCTGATATAAGATATCTTCAGGATATCCTTCGGGAACAGATTGTTTGCAAGGTGAAAACACCACGTAAACGACATGTTTGCCTTCTTCCAGCAGCCGGGAAATGGTCCCTCCGCACGCAAACTCTCCGTCATCCGGGTGAGCGGCGATGACCAGCACATTATTTATATCGGGATGCAATGGTTTATGGTTACTTTTTATTAGGTTTCAGCGCCATGCTAAAGTAACACTTGCTCTCGGGTATTTCCAGCCTTGTTTGGAGCAGCCTCAAAATGCCTGGCAATGAGTTGATGATACCGAATACGAAAAATTCCGAAAATGTCGATACATGCCCGTCAAATCGCTGATTTTTTACAAGCTCGCTTAACCGGTGAAAACCTTGAAGTTGTTCATCCGGGAAGGTCGGATCAACCAGAAGATCATGCGCTGATTTTCTTAAAATCACCTAATCAGGAGGATTTGAAACGCATTTCAGCTTACAGGGTTGCCGCCATTGTGCCGGAAGATATCGAGCCGATCGGAGGGAAAGCAGCAGCCATTTATTGTGCCAATCCACGGTTGGCTTTTGCGAAAGCGGTGAGTCACTTTTTTGATCGTGCCGATGAACCCGGTATCGACTCCACGGCTATTTGTGCCGAAAGTGCGAACATCGGTGACGGGGTTTCGATCGGAAGTTACTCAGTTATCGGAGAAAACGTGGAAATTGGTGAAGGCACTGTTATTCGGGATCATGTGGTCATCCATGATCATTGTCGTATCGGAAAAAATGGCATGATCAAATCCGGATCGGTGATCGGAGAAGAAGGGTTCGGATTTGATTTTGAAGAGGACGGCACTCCGGTTCGTATGCCTCATGTGGGATCAGTCAGAATTGGTGATCGGGTTGAAATTGGCTCCAATACGGTGGTTTGCCGGGGTACGGTAGGTGATACCGTCATCGGCGATGATGTTAAAATCAACGACTTGGTTCACATCGCCCACAACTGCCGGATCGGCAAAAATGTGATCATCGCCGGAGGCAAACTTTGCGGAAGCGTGACACTCGGAGACAGCGTCTGGATTTCGCCGGCCACAATCATCCGGAATAAAGTGACTATTGGCGAAAACACCACCATAGGCCTTGGTTCGGTGGTTACAAAGGATACCGAAGCCGGCGTGGTAGCCTTTGGGAATCCTGCTAAGGTGATTCGGCGTAAGTAAACAGGGAGCGTGATATCAGCGGTCATCAGGCAGCGTATATCGTAGGGACAAGGCATGCCTTGTCCCTACAGTCAGAGGCCGGGTTCCAATATCGAGCTACAGCTCAAATTGCTGATAAGCAGCAATCGATTTACGATGTCCCCACCATTTAAACCTTGAACCCCTTAAACCTTGAACTACCCGGAAAAATCCGTTTTAAACCCGCGAAAATCCCCCGACCTCCTCCGTCGGTTCGGGGCACAGCGCGGTTAAAACTATAGGAATTTACACCTAATCGGTCTGCTGCCGGTATTTCCATTCCTGATACAACGCACCTACACCAATCAGCAGAATCAGGATATTAAAAAACCACGATAGTCGTGCGCCCCAGATGTGGGAGGTTGGTTCAAGCCTGAGGGTGAGGGTATGGGAGCCTTCAGGGATTTGAAATCCGCGCAGGAGGAAGTTAGTCCGTTCGATATCAATCGGTTCGCCGTTTAGTTCAGCATTCCACCCGGCCGGGTAGTAAATCTCGCTGAGTACCATAAAAGCATCGCCGCCGGACTCAATTTCCACTTCGATATTCCGGTTATCATGCCGGGTAACTTCGGAGGTTGCTTCGGCCTCGGGATCTATGGAAATCTCATTATCCGTTTGCAGGATGGCGAGTTCAGCGGGATTGAAATCACCTCTGTTGATTGCATTCATGGCATCCCGCGGTGAATCGGCATATTCAACTTCATCAACGAAAAAAGTTTTGGGCAGAACCTCGGTATTTTCAAAAACAACACCGTCTTCGGCCTGATGAACCAGTTCAAATGCCGGATCCTGAAGCTGCTGAGCAGCCGATACATACCGGACGTTCAACATGCTTAATATGGGTACCGGTGCTTGCTGCGGGTCCTGATTGATGGAATGATCAATTAAATCCTGAAAATTCTGAAGCTTAGCCCCGGAGTACCCGCCGATCGACTCGTAAGCATAAGAAGCAGCCACGGCATTGTTGAATGGGCTGCTTGCCTGTGGGTAGCCGCGATAATCCCATGCCTCATCCGTACCGGAATTGTTCCGGATAAATTGATCCGCCGAAGTCATGCGATCTTCGAGTATCTGGGTATGTTCAATATCGACAGATATCAGATCGTCTTTGGCCGAGTAGCGCTCGCCGACTTGAATCAGATCGAATGCGGTAAGCAAAAGTATTCCACCGGCTGCAAGGCCAACCGGGAGTTTACCCATCAGAGTTGCGCCGATGAGTCCGGCACCAAGAACTACAAAAAGGAGAAAACGACGACTGTCGGAAGCAGCTTTTTCTTCCCGGTCCGGGATGAACTGTTCCATGATAATCTGCTCGGCACGCTGCTGAACCTGTGGATCATTCGGGTCCATCTGTTGTTGTTGAGCGATTTGCATGGCAATCTGCTGACTTTCGCCCTCTTTCTCAAAACTTAAAATCTGACCTGAGCCAACAGCGAAAATCAATGCAATAGCCAATACGATACCACCAGGCGCGTAGAAATCCTTTAATTCAAGCTGGTTGTTTTCATATTGCTCATAGAGCCAGTGAAGGCCATACAAGGCGACAACGGATGCGCAAAATACGGTCACCATAAGCCACATTTCGGGTACTCTGAAGCGGTCAAACAGAGGGAAGTAGTTGAAGAAGAGGAGGTTGAACCACTCCAGATATTTTCCGAAAGAAAAAAGAATTGTAAGCAATGCGGTACCGCCGAAAACATACATCAGACGAGAACGCACATTGAAAAGCGCAATCACAATCAATAGCAGGGTGATCGCTCCAAAGTAATGCGGACCACTGGTGAAGGATTTTGGTCCCCAATAGGCTCCGTCACCGGAAGAGCCTCCGAAGGATTCGGGGATAATCAGCGTGAGCAATTCGGTAGGGCCTTGCGACCATGCAAAGGCATAATCAGGGTCGAGACCGGAACCTGCTTCAGCACCTTCTTCGGTAATTTCAGATCCCCCGCGGGTGCTGTAAGGGGTGTATTCAAAGGTAGTCCACAGCTCGTCGGCATTGGCTACCAGAGCCAAAACGGCAGCCGCTCCGATAAATAGGGTCTTTTTGGCGAACGGAGGCAGTTCTTCGTTTCGCCAGGCCTGGACAAGATCGTAGGTCCACCAGATGAGAAAAAGGAAAAAGAAAAAGTATAGGACCTGAGGGTGGTTGGCTCTTAAAACCAGATTCGTGGCAATCGTGAGCAGGAAAAAAGCCAGCCATATCCGGTTAGTACGCGATATCATCCAGTATCCGGCGAGCATCCAGGGGATAAAGCTGTAGGTGAGAAACTTGGTATTATGTCCGGCCCCGATGATGATCGGAATATAGGTGGTAAAGGCAACCAGCACACCTCCGAGTGCGGCGATTAGCGGTCTAAATCCCATCAACCATAAAAACAGGTAGGTACCTCCCAGCAGCGTCCAGAAAATAGCGGCGGGAAAGATCGGCCGAAGCGAATTAAAAATGAGTTGATCCAGGTGGGGTACAGCCTTGGCGTAGGTGACTACGTAGGCGGGCATCCCTGAGAACATACTTGTAATCCACAGGGGCTCTTCGTTTTCCGCTTCGCGGTAATCAATGGCGGATTCTGCTCCGGCACGCCATTGAAGGGTGTCGTGGGCATAGTATTGATAGCCGCCGAGAATAGTTTCATGAAACATGAAAACCGGCAGTAAAAACAGAAATACCAACAGGATGGTGTGTTGGCGGCTTTTAGAAAGATTTTCCCAGTAATCTACAGGGCGGGATGTTTGTTTTTTGGAACTTTGTCGCCGCTTTCTTTTCGCCATTACTCAATAACTCTTGGTACCCTGAAGTAATCACTGTCGGCATCGGGGGCATTTTTCAGAGCCTCTTCATGATCGACCGGAGTTTTTGCCTTATCTTCACGCAGAGGAGCTGTCAGTTCGGTGACGTGTTCGAGCGGCGGAACTTCGGAGGTATCGAGTTGACCCAAAAGCTCCATGTAATCAAGAATGTTGTTCATATCTTTTTGAAGCCCGTTGGCTTCCTCATCAGTGAGACGAAGGCGCGCAAGATCCGCCATGTAGAGTACGTCTTTATTAGATACGGACATTTTAAATTGGATTTTTTAAAGTTGTGAGCAGAATTTTCCGGAAATGCCATTAGCATTTAGCAGGGGATGAATTTAATAATTTTCCCCCGCAATCCGTAACCGGTATTAACGCCCGATGACCGATAGCAGTACAGAAAATATGATCTTTGCATAACGGCCGTTTCCAGTGTTACAGGACCGCAAAGTGGTAGCATTAAAATATGTTCATTATTTTAATCAATGTTTTAATGCATTTGATTTCTCCGTACTTTTGCCGCGTTTTGAGAGTTTTCGCAGTGATGATAAAACTTCAATGCTCCTACGACGAACGAGCAAAAATTAAACTCAATCTGACGACAGGGTCTTATGGTTAAAACCAAAGTAAAGGTTTTGAATGAAGCAGGGTTGCATGCCCGGCCTGCATCGGAACTTGTAAAACTGGCATCGAAGTTTGAGTGTGATTTTAACATCCATTATTACGGATATAAGGTAAACGGGAAGAGTATTTTGGGTGTGTTAACGCTTGCAGCTGAACATGAAAGTGAACTCGAATTGGAATTTGACGGACCTGATGAGCAAGAGGCCAATGAGGCGGTAACAGCACTCTTTGAGAAGAAGTTTAATGCGGTAGGTAAATAACTTTAGGAATAATGGATGATTTAGTTACAGAGGGAAAAGAGTCCGTTCTTGATGGAATTTCCGCCGTTACCGGAATAACGTCAGGCAAAGTCGTTAAGCTTGATCGAAGCTCAGTCTTTAAGAGCATTGACTCTTCAGCAGTTTATCATCCGGAAACGGAGCTTAAGAAACTAAAGGATGCTATTCATCATATTGATCAAGAGCTGGGAAAGTTATCCCGCTTTGCCGACCACCACAGCAGAGAAACTACATCTGATATTCTTTCCATGCAGCGGGAGATCCTGCATGATCCGGATTTACTTGATCGTGTAGAGCATCTGATCCGGGAAAAAAAATATGCTGCCGACCACGCCATTTATGATGCCTTTGACTTTTACATAGACAAGCTGAAATCCAGTGCGGGTTCTTTTTTTAAATCCCGCATAATTGATTTGAGAGATATCCGGAATCGATTGGTTCGTGCAATCATGCAGAGGGATGTTTCTCAAAGCTTTACAAATGAATCCGTTGTTATAGCAGATGAATTCAGTCCGTCGGAAATCATTATGCTGATGAGGCATAATATTCGAGGCGTGGTAAGTGATTTCGGCGGACTTACATCCCATGCAAGTATTGTTGCCGGCTCGTTGGGACTGCCGATGGTAATCGATACCCGCACGGTCAGCAAGGTTGTCCAAAACGGGGATGTCATTATCGTTGATGGGAATCGCGGCAAGGTTATCATCAATCCGAATAAAGAAACGGTTCAGTTTTATGAGCAGGCGCTTACGGAACAGGAGAAAGCCCGGACGCGACTCAGTGAGATTGTTGAGAAACCCAATGTAACTAAATGTGGTTCTCCATTTACCCTACGTGCTAATGTGGAGTTTGAGGAAGAGATCTACCGAGTAAATGAGGTTAAGGCGAACGGAATCGGATTGTTGCGAACCGAGTCATTTTTCCTGTCCGAAGGAGACGAAGATATTGATGTAGAGGCTCAAATCCGGTTTTACCGCAAGGCGCTTGAAAGCAGTAATGGCCATCCGGTAACCATTCGTTTGTTGGATGTCGGTGGTGATAAAGTACTGGAGCCGGATGCAAAGGAAGCCAACCCGTTTTTGGGATGGAGAGGCATTCGGGTGCTCTTAGACCGGCGTGACCTGCTTCGTGCACAGCTTGAAGCCATTCTTCGCGTAGCGGCAGAGTTTCCCGGACAGGTTCGCATTTTGGTACCGATGGTCAGCAGTATCGAAGAGCTTGACGAAGTGAAAACAGAAATTACCCGTCTGCACAGAGTACTTGAGCACCGCAATTGCAAAGCCAGCAACGATGTGATGCTGGGGGTAATGGTTGAAGTCCCCTCGGTTGCGATTCAAGCCGACTTGTTTGCTCGTCACTCCGATTTCCTGAGTATTGGTACGAATGATCTCACTCAGTTTTTGTTGGCCGTTGATCGCGGGAATTCAAGAATTTCGCACTTATTCCGGCAACTACATCCAGCAGTCTGGAAGATGATTGCCAATACCGTTGAAGCTGCCCATAAATACGACAAACCCATCGGTGTGTGTGGTGAGATGGCATCTAACCCACTAATTGCTGCTTTGTTTATTGGGTTGGGCATTGATGAATTAAGTATGGGAACACCAAACCTTGTCCGCGTGAAGCAGCTATTGCGCAGTTTGGAGGTAAGTGAAATGAAGGTCTGGGCAGAACGAATGAATCTTGCCGAGACTACAAGAGAAGTGGATGGATTGGTGGCGAATTGGAATAAATCTAAATCAGAATCACTCGCACAGTCGTCCTGAATTTTTTCCTGCTTTAAGATTAGTTCCTTATTCGCCTCTATTCTATTTGAAGATTATCGCCGGGCTGACCCCATTTCCCGGGTGAATAAACTGCTCATGATGAAACTAATGTCATTTTATCAGGTTAATGTTGCCAATCAGGAAAAAAATTACTTTAAAAAATAAAGTTATTTAGACCTAACCAATGAACAATGAGTTGATCGGTTTGCTTAATTTGGGAAAACAGAAAGCGGTTTCAGGTATATTTTGTTTAATTATATTATGGATTATTGTAAAATAAATTAGTTTTCAGTGGACTGTTGTCTAATGAGTTAATGGTTGGAGGGGGTTCCCTGTTATGAATTTAAGTTGTATATTTGCTGTTCAGTCACCACCCGAGTACAAAACTAATGTAAAAGATCATGTTAGAAAAAAAGTTCACCCCCAAGAGAACGGTATGCAAAGTAACATTTCGTGTGCCGGAGCAATGGGCACAAAAAGATGTAGCCGTCGTCGGCGATTTTAACGATTGGGATAAAAGCGCGAACAAACTGGAATATAAAAACGGCGTCTGGGAAACCACGGTTCGTGTGAAACCCGGAACCGAAGCAAAATTCCGTTATTTTATTGACGAAGAGCGATGGGAAAACGACGACCAGGCCGATGGGTATGTGCCGAATCCGTATGGTTCTGAAGACTCGCTTTTGCGCATAGATAACTGAACAAAAATGCTTTAGCACTTAAATTCAGTACTGATTAAAGCCTCCAATTTGGGGGCTTTTTTTGTATATTCAAGATATGCTACATCAATTTGATACAAATACATTTTCAAAAGGACTGTATTCCGGCTGGTTAGGACGACATTTTTGGTATTTTGAACAGCTGGACTCCACCAATGCTTATCTGGCTGCTAAAGATGCCCGTCATACTCCACACGGGCTGGTTTGTTTGTGTGATGAACAAACCAAAGGAAAAGGTCAGTACGGCAGAGAATGGAAAAGTCCGGCCGGACAAAACCTGACCTTCAGTATCGTTTTTAAACCTGTTGGCAATCAATGCCTCAAAACTCTTGGGCTGGCCTGTGCGTATTCGGTTGCTGAGCTTGTATCAAGTTGTGTTTCCGTACCGGTTTATTTGCGTTATCCGAATGATATTTATGCGGGGGATCATAAAATCGGGGGCATTCTCACCGAAGGCTCCTTTAACGGAAACTCACTCGAGCGAATCATCACAGGTATTGGCATCAACGTTAAATCGCAGCAATTGCCTAACGGAATGGAAACGAAGGCAAGCTCGATAGGCAATTTATCCAACGGAACATCCATCCCCCCTCGCGAAACGTTGATGTCGCAGTTGTTAACCCGGATTGAAAACAACTACCTCCATTGGGAAGCCAAAGAAATGAAATTCTTGCGGCAGATGAATCGCACACTGTTTGGTTACGGAAAGTGGGTTTACCTCAGAGAGGGTGATAAGGTCATGGAAAACCGCTACAAGTTATTAGGTGTCAATAATGATGGAGAGCTTTGTGTGCTAAACGAAGACCTTGATGTGAAGGTGTTTTCACACGAACAAATACGCGTACATGAGTTTGCAGAGCAAAATTGACGCTTGGCTGGATCAATTTTCTATAGGTCCGGACTCCACGATTATTGTTGCCTGCAGCGGCGGACCGGATTCTATGGCCTTACTTGATTTAATGAAGAAGTCGGGCAGTCGCATCATCGCAGCGCATGTCAATTATCACAAAAGAGGAGATGAATCGGATCGGGATGAAGGCATTGTCAAAGCCTATTGTCGCTCGCATGAAATTGGATGCCGCGTAAAACAAGTTGATCCGGATAAGAGTAAAGGGAATTTCCAGAACTGGGCAAGAGAGGTCCGATACCGTTTTTTTGATGAGCTTTTGGATGAGTTTGACGCTGATCTGATCGTAACGGCACATCATCAGCAGGATCACCTGGAAACGCTGTTAATACAGGTTTTGAAAGGTGCTCATCCGGCATCATGGCAGGGGATCACCGAATATTCCGGAAAAATAGGGCGACCGCTACTTGAAGTTTCCAAAGAAGAGATTCTGGATTATTTGAATCAATGGAACATTCCTTTTGGTACGGATGCAACCAACCTCGATTCTGCCTATGCTCGCAATCTCATTAGAAACGAACAATTTGAGCAGTTTGACCGCTTGCTGCCCGGTTGGAGGCAAAACTTACTGAATATACCAACGTATGCCCTGGAATATTCAGAATTTGCGAATTGTTATTTGAAATCTGTTTTGACGGCCTCCGGAAGTCTGGATCGCACGGAATTTTTTAACCTGTCACCAGTACTTCGCAAACCGGTTTTTGCCGCCTGGCTTGCACAGCACGATATTGCTGGCCAGGTAGCACGATCACAATTTGAACGGCTTGATGACTTGGAGGAAATGCAGGCCGGACGCCGAATACAGCTCAACAAAGATTATTTCATTGAAGTAGATCGCAATGAGTTGATTCTTTCAAAAAATCCGGAGCGATGTGCTTTTTGGAGTGAATTTCTGAATGAGGAACGGCTCGAAACAGGCTGGAAGATCGGCGTCCATAATTTTGCCAAATCCGCTAACAAACCTTTTGACGACCATTACCTCCAACTGAATTGGGACCGGCTCCGGTTGCCATTGACCCTCAGAACATGGCGCCCGGGCGATCGCATTCAGCCCCTTGGTATGCGCGGGCATAAAAAAGTATCCGATGTTTTGACGGATGAAAAGGTGGCTTCATCAGAAAAATCCGAAGCAATGGTTTTACAGGGATTTGATCAAACCATATATGCCGTTATATTTCCGGCTTCCCATGAGCAGCCCGGAATATTATCTGAAGCAGTTCGCTGCGGGGACTCTGATCAAACCGTGTTATTGATAACTAAAATGGACTAAGCCCGTGTACAAGCCCGATCATGTCACTTGTAACAATGAAAAATTTGATCTTTATATCTCCAAAAGTCAGCTCGATGAGCGAATTGCTGAACTTGGAGAACAACTTGACAGGGACTACGCCGACAAACGCCCCATTTTAATAGGTATACTTAACGGCGCCTACATTTTTCTTGCTGATTTAATGCGACATCTTACGATACCGTGTGAGGTTGATTTCATTAAGTTAAGCAGCTACGGAGATGAAAAAGTCTCATCCGGAAAAGTAACCGAGCGCAAGGAGCTGGATGCTCAGATCGAAAATCGCCATGTGGTTTTGGTGGAGGATATTGTTGATACGGGCTTATCGATGAGCTATATGATCAACAAGATGAAAGATCGTAATCCGAAATCCATTTCTGTGGTTACACTGCTGCACAAAAAAGTCGCCACAAAGTATGATGTGAACCTGAACTACGTCGGTTTTGAAATTCCGGATCGTTTTGTTTTGGGGTACGGTATGGATTATGCTCAGGAGGGGCGAAATCTGGCTCAGATTTATGCACTGAGTGATAATCAAAATGGCTAACTTGCGTTGACTCCGCAGCAATGTGTTTGTATATTTGCTGTTCTTCGACCCGGAGAGATGGCTGAGTGGTCGAAAGCGCTCCCCTGCTAAGGGAGTAGAGGGCAACCCCCTCTCGAGGGTTCGAATCCCTCTCTCTCCGCCCAAAGGCTGTAAGCATCTTATGATCAGAAGCTTACAGCCTTTTTTGTTTGCTTGAAGTTCGCCCTTCCATGTAAGAGTCCTCTTATATACTCGAAATGCTTGTATTATCAAGCATCTCATAAAGCCGCAAAAATTTTAAGGTTTTCAACAATTTAGCCAGGAAGAATCTTGGCAACTATGTTTTTATATCCACATAAAGTCCCTTTTCAATCCGCGGTTAAAAACATCTTTCAATGGAAGTATCCGGTAAGTAAGAAATACGGAACAGGCCTTGAAGAAATGCATTCTGATGGGCAAATTCTTTCCATCATCCAATCAAATTGAAAACAAAACATCCCGGATTATGGCTGATCAACTTGCTGTCGGAAATGCGAAAATTGAAGTGCTACAGGGAGATATTGCTGCTCAAAGCGATCTTGATGCGGTTGTAAATGCAGCCAATGCTGCACTGGCTACTGGTGGCGGTGTGGCCGGTGCTATCCACAAGGCTGCCGGACCGGAGCTATATGAGGCGTGTAAACCACTTGCCCCCATTAAACCCGGAGAAGCGGTCATTACTGCCGGATTTAACCTGCCGAATGATTACGTCATTCATGTATTGGGTCCGGTTTACGGTCAGGACAAGCCGGAAGAGAAGCTATTGATGAGCTGTTATTCTAACGCTCTTAAACTTGCACGTGAAAATGGGATTGAGCGAATTGGTTTTCCGGCAATTTCCACAGGAGCTTTCGGCTATCCGCTCGAAGAGGGCGCAAAAGTTGCTATGAACACCATTCACAAAGAACTCAAAACACATCAAAAGCCACAATTGGTACGAATGGTTCTTTTTTCTAAAAATGATGTAGAAGTTTTCAGGGCAATTCTCTCTTCAATGCAGTAGATTTGGGTGATTCGTATCGCAAATCCGTTTTCCGGATTTGAAATTTACATTAACAGGCACAGTATGAAATCAACGAAGGGAAAAGAAACCGGAGATTCCGAATATTACCGGAATGTCCCGATGAAAAAATCCAAACATATCGCATTGGTTGCTCATGACAATAAAAAACGCGATTTAATTGATTGGGCCGATTATAATCTGACTTTACTTACCTATCACAAACTATCAGGAACCGGGACAACCGGTGGGCTACTCAAATCAGAACTCGGTCTTGATGTTCAATTATTTAAAAGCGGTCCGCTTGGAGGTGATCAGCAAATCGGCAGTAAAATATGCGAATTCGATATCGACTTTTTGATCTTTTTTTGGGACCCGATGTCTGCCCAGCCTCACGATGTAGACGTTAAAGCTCTTTTGCGACTTTCCGCGGTTTATAATATACCGGTGGCCTCGAACAGGGCCACTGCCGATTTCATGATTTCATCGCCTCTCATGGACACTTCGTATAACAGAAGGGTGGACTATCATCCGAGTATATTCGATAAAAACTTCTGAGAATGCCCGGCAGTAAAGATTCCATTCGGGTTACACTCAAGCGGCAAATCGGACTAAAAGGAGCAGTACTGCTCGGATTGGGCTCTATAATCGGTACCGGTGTTTTCGTTAGCACCGGCCTTGTAGCGGGTATTGCCGGTCCGGCAGCGCTCATAGCCGTTTTAATTGCCGGTCTGCTGGCTTTGTGTAATGCCTTCAGCAGTGCTCAGCTGGCGTCCAACTTTCCCACCAGCGGAGGCAGTTTCGAATTCGGCTACCGAATGATCTCCGGGCCTGTCGGGTTCACCGCCGGATGGATGTTTCTGGTTGCCAAATCGGCATCAGCGGCAACAGCTGCTCTGGGTGTGGCCGGTTATTTTCTGAGATTCCTGCCGGTTGAGCATGGTGGTCTGGTGTTACCGTTTGCCATATTGGTGATTGTATTGGTGACCGGCATCGTGCTAAACGGCATCCGCAGCTCCAATGTCGTCAATTTTCTGTTGGTTTCTATTTCACTGGCCTCTCTTGGTTTTTTCGCGCTTGCGGGAATACCGGTCATGATGGAAACAGGGTGGTCCAACCTGCAACCTTTCTGGGGGATGGAGCAAGCATCAACCGGAGATATCATATCCGGAATCTTGCACGCCACCGCGTTGATGTTTGTCGCTTATACGGGGTATGGTAGGGTGGCAACACTGGGGGAGGAAATCATCGAACCCCAAAAAAATCTGCCTCGGGCGATACAGATAACACTTGGCCTTTCTATAGTGATTTATGCATTGATCCTGTTTGTGGCAATTTCCGCTGTGGGCCACCAGGCATTGTACGATGCGGCCCGCGGTGATTCCGCAACGTTGGTGGCAGCTGCCCGGGAATTTGATATTACCGGCAGCGAAATCTATTTGGCCATCGGAGCGGTAACGGCGATGTTCGGGGTTCTGTTGAATCTCATCCTCGGACTCTCCCGCATGGTATTGGCTATGAGCCGGCGCGGCCACTTTCCGCAAGTATTCAGCCGGGTAAATGATAAAGGAACCACGCCTGTTCCGGCGGTACTGCTAACCGGAGCTTTGGTATTGGGATTGAGTCTACTTGGCGATGTTTATGTAACCTGGTCGCTCAGTGCCTTCACCGTACTGATCTATTACGGTATCACCAATTGGGCTGCGGCCTTACTGACGGATGAACAGCGAATATACTCACCTTTCTGGGCATGGCTCGGTCTCGCCGGATGCATTTTCCTCGCTTTTTGGGTAGACCGGGATTACTGGCTTTTCGGCCTTGGTCTAATCACCGTAGGCCTTTGGTGGTATAGCATGACGGCAAAGGAGTTTCGGGAAGCAGGATAGCCCAAGCGATGATGAAGTAGTGGCCGGGTTTAGTTTTCCTCTCTATTCATAAATTGAATTTCTTGCTTTTTTCGCCGTTATTAAATTGTAACTAAAACCAACCACTTCACCAATGATTACCGATTTAAAAGAAATTGAAAGCTCAGCCCTTAATTTAAGCAAAAGGGATAAAGTGCGTCTTGCTGAGAAATTGCTGCAAAGTATTCATGGACAATTAAATCCGGATATTGAAGAGGCATGGATAAATGAAGTCCAAAAGAGAAAAGAAACGCTTAAGTCCGGTGAAGCAGATTTGTATTCTTCTGCTGAAGTGTTGAAAGAGGCAAAAAACCGTATTCGAGAGTGACCATAGATTTCCATTCGGAAGCAAGAAAAGAATTATTTAACGCCGCTTCTTATTACGAAGACCAAGTCATTGGTCTTGGCGATGAATTTATAGAAGAAATAGAAAAAGTACTGGAAGTCATCAGACAACAACCTGATTCAGGGGTAGAGATCACAGAAAATGAACGTAGGTTTTTAGTCCCTCGCTTCCCGTTTGCAATAATTTATTCCAAGGAGTCTAAGCAGATAATAATTTTCGCAATAATGCATCTCAGGAGAAAACCAGGATACTGGAAGTCGCGAACCTAAGTCAATTTCGTCAAGAAAGGCCTTCTTTATCAATCCATCCTGCAAACTACCGTAGGGCGCGGCTGCTTGCCCAGCAAAAACTGATAAAGCTGAAGCCTGCGAGTCCGGAAGGATGCCGCACTGCTCATTAGATAAAAACGCCACATCCGGTAAAAGCGGTCGTCGTACTGCTCGGGCAGTTCGCTGAACGATTTTCTGAAATTTTCATCCCAGGCCATCAAAGTTTTATCGTAATAAGGGCCGAAGTTGTGGACATCTTCCAATATGAATTTATATTCCGCAGCCCTGGTGATTTGGCAGGCTGAGGGGATCATCGAATTGGGGAAGATGTATTTTTCAATCCACGGGTCGGTTGCAAAAGTGGATGCATTGGATCCAATGGTGTGCAACAGGAATAATCCGCCGGGGTTAAGGCAGTCATGGGCGACCTGCATGAACAGTGGATAGTTTTTGCGCCCGACGTGTTCCACCATTCCAACTGAAGCAATGCGGTCAAAAGATTCGTTCAGATCCCGGTAGTCGCCGAATTCTATCCGAACCGGAAGGTTCTTGCAGGCATTTCGCGCATATTCGGCCTGCTCTTTGGAAATGGTGATGCCTACGGCTTCAACTTTGTAATGTTTGGCGGCATATTTGACGAGGCTGCCCCATCCGCAGCCGATATCCAGAAGGCGCATGCCGGGCTTCAGACAAAGTTTTCGACAGATCAAATCAAGTTTTGCTTCCTGAGCCTGATCCAGGTCTTTTGTATTTTTCCAGTACCCGCTGCTGTAGGTCAGATGTTTATCCAGCATCTTCTCAAAAAGCTCATTGCCGATATCGTAGTGACGCTGACCTACTTCAAATGA
>SLJN01000257.1 GCA_007135115.1 Balneolales bacterium | reverse complement strand
CAGTACATGGCCACCGGCGGCCGAGTGGGCTTTCATCAGGAAGAGCTCGGGTATTTGCTGATGGAGATGCAGTTTTTGCGGCGGTCGCATCCGGAGGCGGAGTGGTAGGATTGAGGCTGTATTGGTAAAAATACGCTGATTGTATAAGATAATGGGCTTTTGATAAGATATTAATAACTTGTAAGCCAAATTGTTTTCTATACCGTTATTTGTACTACATCTTGTACATAACCAGCTCTATCCTATGAAGAGAATACATCTCGAAAAAGACATTCAGCCACTTTCAGAGTTTCGGGCTAATGCAGCATCCATTATTGAGCAAATCAAAAGAGATCACCGGCCAGTTGTTATTACACAACATGGGAAAAGCTCAGCTATTCTGCTTGATGTTGCTGACTATGAGGAAATGGTGGACACTATTGAAATGCTCAAAGAAGTTAACCAAGCCCGCCAAGAATTAAATGAAGGGAAAGGGGTTACCCATGACAATGCGATGAATTCTGTAAGAAACCGGCTGAACAAGCATAAATGAAGATAATATGGTCTCCACTTTCTCTTCAAAAGCTCGAATATTATGCTGATTATATTGCCCAGGATAATGTCGATGCTGCATTAGTATTTATTGATGAAGTTGAAGAATCTGCTCTTTCCTTAAAAGATTTTCCTTTCAAAGGACGAATGATTCCAGCTTTGAACGATGAATTAAAGCGCGAGTTGATAATAAAAAGTAACTATTTATTATTATATGAAATTCATGAAGATAGGGTTGAAATTCTCACTATTCGACACGTTAGACAAGATCATAATAAATTCTTTAAGCCATAAAAAATAACAGAGTTGCTCCCCGTCCCATGCAAATCACCGAAGACCGCATACTCGATCATCTCAAGGAAGTTGAAGACCCGGAAATCCCCGTACTGAATGTTGTGGAGATGGGTATTGTGCGTTCGGTGGAATGGGATGATGATAAAGTGATTGTTAGCATCACGCCCACCTATTCCGGCTGTCCTGCAATGAATGCGATTGAGCAGGCTATCCGACTCAAATTGGTGGAAAAGGGATTCACCAACCACAAAGTGCGCACGGATTACACCCAGGCGTGGACCAGCGACTGGATCACCGATGAGGCCCGTGAAAAACTGCGTAACTACGGCATAGCACCTCCCGACGAGCGTTCGATAGAGGGCCGGTTTACTGAATTGGAAGAAAAAGTTATCGCCTGCCCGTACTGCAATTCTATCGACACCCGGCTCGAAAGTAAATTCGGCTCGACAGCGTGTAAGGCCCAATATTTTTGTGATGAGTGCCGGCAGCCGTTCGAGCATTTTAAATGTATATAGGATAGGGTTGAAACCGCGGGTTTACGCGGATAGTAAACGGATTTTTTTAGATGTTTTCATGTCGGTTTAAGCGACAATTACCGGGAGTAAACTCAAGATGCAGGGCTTTTGCTTCATTCTATTATTGAAAGAGCTAAAACGAACGGGAAATGGTGTTTACGGTTGATAGTTCTCAGGAAAAATTTCCAAAATAGATAGTTTTAGATAATACCATCCACTTTTATGGCGTTACATAAGTGAACTTTCAAAAAGAGAATAAACCTGAGTAGCTAAGGCTACAAAAAGGTATTCCAAAGAGGCGACGATCTCGCCTCTTTTTTTATTGGATGTGATTTTCTATCTATACCGGTGCTCATCTGTTTATCCGTTGTACCTTAAATCTTTCACCTTAATCTACACTTCTATGGAAACTCTTCTCAAAGATAAAGTAGCACTGGTAACCGGCGGTAGTTCCGGCATTGGAGAGGCGATCTGCCGACTCTACGTTAAAAATGGTGCCAAGGTTGTTGTGGCTGATGTTGACGATGAAAAAGGCATGGAGCTGGTTAAAGATCTCAACCAAAACGGAGAGGTAGCTCATTATTTCCATACGGATGTCAGCGATCCGGATAATTGCAAAAACCTGGTGGATGAGACCGTTTCAACTTTCGGCAAGCTGGATATCGCATGCAACAATGCCGGTGTGGGTGATGGTGAAACGCTAACCGGGGACAAAGATATTCAGCAATGGAACCGGGTAATTGCCATCAACCTGAATGGTGTATTTTACGGGATGCGCTATCAGATACCGGAAATTCTGAAGCAGGGAGGAGGGGCGATTGTAAATATGGGTTCCATTCTAAGCTCGGTCGGTTTTAAAACAGCCTCGGCCTATGTTGCCGCTAAACACGGACTGCTGGGGTTGACTAAAAATGCCGCACTCGAATACGCCGCATCAAATATCCGGATAAATGCTATTGGTCCGGCGTTTATCAAAACTCCTTTGTTGAAAGAAATTGATGATGAAACCATCCGAAGCCTGGAACAGGCTCACCCTATTGGCCGACTGGGTACTTCAAACGAAGTTGCCGAGCTGACACTATGGCTGAGTTCAGAAAAAGCGACATTCTGCCATGGTGGATACTACACGGTCGACGGTGGCTATTTAACTCAATAAGTGGCTGACTTAACGATCATTAACCCCGAGTATCCGGCCTTATAGTTTTTCAACTTCTTTGGATACGAGTAGAGCTATTATTATTTAGACTAAATCTTCATAATAATTTCACAATCTACCGATACATTCACATCCAGATATATAGATATATATCTTAGAAGTTAAACAACTATTGAAAACGAATATCTATTACCTATGAGCAACCAAGAAACGTTAGCATTACCTCGACTCAATGAACCGGCCCCATACTTTGAGGCCAAAACCACCCATGGAGTTAAGTCTCTGGACGATTACAAAGGAAAATACCTTGTCCTTTTCTCGCATCCGGCCGACTTTACTCCGGTTTGTACCACTGAGTTTACGGCATTCGCCGATTATGCCGATGAGTTCGAAAAACTCAACACGGAATTAATCGGTTTATCCGTGGATAGCACACACTCTCACCTGGCCTGGGTTCGCAATATTAAAGAAAAATTCGGCATTGAAATTCCTTTCCCGATCATTGAAGATCTATCCATGAAAGTTTCCAATGCCTATGGTATGATTCAACCCGGAGCCAGCGATACATCTGCGGTACGAACCACTTTTGTCATTGATGACAAAGGTATCCTTCGTGCTATGTTATATTATCCAATGACAAACGGACGGTCTGTACCGGAGGTACTCCGACTGGTTAAGGCGCTTCAGACTTCCGATGAGCACAAAGTAGCCACTCCTGAAAATTGGGAACCTGGTGACAAGGTCATCGTACCTCCGCCGGCCACCCAGGAAGAAGCCGAAAAAAGGGTTAATGAAGGATATGAATGTGTAGATTGGTATTTCTGCACTAAAGAACTCAATTAACTTTGATTCATTCCTCCATTCCAAACAAAGCATGGGAAAGCAGGTCATGACAGGCCTGCTTTTCCTTTATTTATAAGCCCGGATCAGTTTAACTTCCACCACTCCTTCGCAGGTTCGTCACCGGCATACCGATATAAGTTAACCGGTTAAAAAATGGACTGTTCGGTTTTGGTTGTAAAACGTTCTAAAAACTGCATCCCTTTCCACGAGTTGCCTTTTTTATTCAGCCTGGGGCTCCAAACAGCTATAGAATACTGTTTCGGGTGAACAGCAATAATTCCCCCGCCGACTCCGCTTTTTCCGGGCAGACCAACTTTAAATGAAAACTCCCCGGCTTCGTCGTAAAATCCACAGGTCTGCATAATGGCATTGATGCGTTTGGTTTTGCTCAGGCTGATCACCTGTTCACCGGTTTCAGGATCTTTCCCGTAGTTCATCAGATAAAGAAATGTCCGAGCCAGTTCCCGGCAGCTCATTTTGATCGAGCAGAGCAAGAAATAAAAATCCAATACCTTGCCGATGTCATTACGAATGTTGCCGAAGTCCTTCATCAAATTGATCAGCGCCGCATTCCGGTATCCCGTAGCTTTTTCGGATGCGGCGATTTCTTCGGAGTAATTAATTTGCTCGTTTTTCGATACCCGCCGGACAAAGCTGATGAACTCGTCTTCCGGTTGATCTAATTGGCTGATCAAATAATCACAAACCACAATCGCGCCCGCGTTGATGAAGGGATTTCTCGGGATGCCGTTATCATACTCAAGCTGCACCAATGAATTAAACGGACTTCCGGAAGGCTCAACGCCAATCCGATCCCACAGTGACTCCCCGGCCATTTTGTAAGCCAGCGTAAGTGAAAGCACTTTAGCTATACTTTGGATGGAAAACGGCTCATCACTATCACCTACTTGATGATATTGATTATCGGAATCTATGAGACAAACTCCGAATTTATCGGAATCAATATGACTCAGTTCCCGGATATAAGTGGCCACTTCTCCGTGTTCTTCAACATCATTTAGCTGATTATACAACTCCTCAATAATGTACAAATAGCTCATATCACCCATGTTTTTATTCATTGAAGCATCAGGGCACGAGACACTTTAACAACAAATCCAACCCGATGTTGCAGAGTTTATATTGACTATCCCAACAGATATGGAAGAGCCACTTGGATGACGATTAATCTAAAAAGAGATATGCGTGAAAAACAAAACACCAAAAACATCATCCACTTTTTTACTTGTGTCTGTAAGAAAACGCCAAGATCAAAAATTAGCATAGCCTTTTTTATCAGTCAATCAGCTCATGTTCAATGGCGTAATGACCGATACCGATATTGGTCTTTACGCCAAGTTTTCTGAAAATTCGGTACCGATAAGTGTGCACGGTATGAACGCTTAAATAGAGTTGATCGGCGATATCGCTTACTTTGACTCCTTTAGCAATCAATCTCATAATCTGTTCTTCTCGGTCGGAAAGGGATTCATGAGGGTGCTTATCCAAGTCCTTGTCAAGATTATTCGCCATGATATCGGCAACTTCAGGAGTTATGTATTTGCGTTTATGTAGTGCGACCCGGCTTATAGCATTGATTAATTCTTCAGCGGAAACCGATTTATTCAAATAGCCTGATGCCCCGGCTCGCATCACCCTCAATGCGAAACGCTCTTCCGGATACATGCTCAATATTAACACCGGTAGCTCGGGGTGCATCACTTTTAATTCCTTCAGCCCTTCCAGCCCGTTTTTACCTGGCATTGAAATATCCATCAATACAATGTCCGGGCGTTTTTCTCTGATCTTCGAAAACAACTCACTAACATTGGAGGCTTCGCCAACTACTTCAGCGGAACTCCCGAATTCAGCCAAAATATTTTTAATGCCCCGCCGGAACAGGGGATGATCATCAGCCAATACTACTTTTATCATCATAAACTCCGTTACAATATTATTCTTACTCAATTGCTGATATCTTCGGTTCGGGAACTTCAAGAGTTATCGAAGTTCCGGCGCCTGGCTGTGTTACAATTTTCAGCCGTCCTCCAAGCTCTCTGGCCCGCTCTTTCATGTTCAGAAGACCATAGGAAAAAGAAGTATTTGTATCATTAAGCTTAAAACCTACCCCATTATCTTCAATCTTTAACTCGAACCCGTTATCATCCAGGCGGGTTGTCACTTCCATCCGTGTTGCTTTCGAATGCCGGTACACGTTATTAAGAGCTTCCTGGCAAATCCGAAATGCATGCGTTTTTAATGGCTCCGGCAGATCTTCATTCAATCCGGAATGGTAGACTGCCTTCATGTTTGCACTGTTCATCCGGTTTACCTCCCATCTGATGGCATCGTCAAATCCATATTTATCCAAAACCGGAGGTCTGAGTTTCTGAACATAATACTGTACGGATTTGCTCATATCCGCGATGTTCTTTTTAATTCTTTCAAAATCTTCTTCAAGAGAATGCTTTTGCTCATCGGAAACTTGTTTATTAAGCCTGATCTGCAGCAACTGTAAGTCAAGATTAAGCAATGAGACAGACTGGCCCAGGTCATCATGGAGATCCCGTGCGAGTACCTTTTGATCACGTTCCCGGTTCTGACGGCAGTTTTTTGCAACGGCACGGTTTTCGCGCACCGCTTTTTCGAGATTATTCTGAAGCTTCAGACATTCAGATGCATTATAAAATTGGAGAATTACACCGGATAACTGTTGATTTCCGGGGAGGGCTTTTCCGGCTACACCCACTTTTACCCAGCCTCCGCCTTTTTT
>SLJN01000154.1 GCA_007135115.1 Balneolales bacterium | reverse complement strand
CTTTAAACTTTATCCCGTGGGATTTTTTTGTTCCAGGTTTGGGAGAAGACTTTCAGATCATTTTCGTAAGCATCGAGTTCGGCATGCAGCAGAAAGTGGGTTTCATCGGAGCGTAACACCGTACGAGTGGTGGTGTGAACATCCCATTCACCACGTTTGAAGCCTCGTTTTGCCTTCACTTCTCCGCGAACGGATGAAAAATCGGCTGTTCGGTAGGAGTAGCGTTCAAACACCCGATCTTCCATCTGCAGGTTGATATCTACGATCTCCTTGATACCGTCATCTTTAAAAACTTCAAGCATCGAAAGGTCTTGCGCCAGATAGCGTTTAACGATCCAGTCGTGATGGCCGGCTTTTATCTGTTTGGTGTTGATCGGACGGGCTCCTTCCGGCGGATCAAAAGGACGCAGATCCTGATCTTCCGCCCGCTCCGGACGCATGGGTAAATAAATGCAGGATTCTCCTTCATAGACGGTCAAGCGTACCGGTTTGGGCGGCGGCCAGGCCAGCGGCCAGTATGAAGTTGATATCGAGATCCGAAACCGATGGCCTACAGGTATCTGTTGGGCTATATGGTTAAGCGGAAGTTTTACCCGGTATTTTTTCCCGGGCCGGAGCAACTCCGGCTGATCGTGGCTGTTAAGGTGGGTCAGGTTCAGCAAGCCGTAGGTAACACGCGTGGCTCGATCATCCGGATACACGTCCGAAAAGCGCACGGCCAGCTGCGCCACCTCCTGATCTACGCTGAAATGTAAATCCAGCTCCGGAGCTCCCATGATTTCAAGAGGGATTTCGGTGGGGTTGCTTTCGTATACCAATGAGCCGCCATCTTCCTCTCGCTGATCATTCGGCAGGTCCGGCGGAGCGTTATAAGAACACCATTTGCCGGCAAACAGCCCTACGCTGAGGGGGGAGGATAAGGTGTCAATAGCTTCGGGCACCGACGGCATTTTATCGGCATTACGCAGTTTGCCGTCGGTTAGCCAGTATTTGCGGGTGGTGTTGCGACCGGATGGCCATTTCTCTTCGGCGACCCATCGGCCGGGCTTTTCCTGATAGGTATTTGACGGAGGCACACTATCCTGCATCCAGACCCGGAACATCGGTTCATCCATAATGCCGGAATCTTGTTTTTTCAGCCAGTGATCCCACCAGCGGATAGCGTCCTGCAAAAAACCGATAGCCGGACCCGGCACTCCCAGATGAGGGTATTTGTGACTCCACGGACCGATCAAGCCACGCCGGGGTACGTTCAGATTTTCCATCAGCCGGAAGACGGCATTGGAGTAGCCGTCGGCCCATCCGCTGATCGCATAGACCGGGATTTGGATATCTTCATAGCGCTCGCATACCGAACCGTGTTTCCAGTATTCATCACGATGCTGGTGGTTCAGCCAATTTTCCAGCCAAAGCCCGCTGTTGCGGAGCCGGTCGAACCACATTCGGCGCCATTGATCCCCGACCAGCTCGGGGTCCGGCGGACAGCTGTTGAACGCAAACATCACAGATGCCCAGGACAGGTTATCCCCGAGCATACATCCGCCCATATAATGCACATCATCAGCATAGCGGTCGTCGGTTGAGCACAGCGTGATGATGCATTTGAGCTCTGGGGGTTGCAGTGCGGCAATCTGCAAACTATTAAATCCGCCCCAGGAAATCCCCATCATACCAATATTGCCGTCACACCAAGGTTGATCAGCAATCCACTCCAATACTTCAAGGGCGTCATTTTGTTCCTGTTGCAAGTATTCATCCCGCAGCACGCCATCAGACTCCCCGCTGCCGCGCAGGTCAACCCGCAGGCAAGCATAGCCGTGACCGGCGAAATAAGGGTGGCTGATTGAATCCTGCCATGCTTCCACATCCCGTTTCCGGTAAGGGATATACTCGAGAATGGCCGGAAAGGTTTCGGGGTGATTATCATCGGTTTTCGGCTTCCAGATTTTGGCAGCCAGATTACAGCCATCCGAAAGGGGGATTAATGTATGCTCAATAGTTTCAATGGAGTATGGTAGCTGATTTTTGATGCGAAAGGGAGGGGCCATGATTATATAATTTCAATTGATGAAGGGTCGGTATATGGATAGCGGACGGAATTAATGTATGTAAGCGAAGGATTTTTATTCATTCTTCATAAGTTTGCTCCACCTCCTGCTGTAAAGGTTCCAGGGTGATGTTTAATAAGTTCAGGCACTTTCGGTAGTTGCTAAGCATCGTTTTTTGATTGTCGGCGCCAAGGTAAATCAGTGCCAGGATGTAACTGTAGCTATCCTGCTCAACCAGGTCGGAGAGATACATATCCGGGCAGACATCCACCTGAATGATCGTGCCGGGGTAGTCTTGTTCGATTTTAGCGATCTCCGGTCCTGAGGGAACATGGCTTACCCAGGCATTTTGAAATTCTCTGTAAAAGCAAGCTGCGGCAAGCTTAAACTCACCTTTACCCTCTGGTATGTGAGGAGGTTTGCCCAGCACCAGGTCCACCGGCACCTTATGGTTGGAAACCCCGTCCACTTTGTGAAACAGATCACTGTGATGCTGTGCGATACGGGTATTTACTTCCAGCATATAGAGTTTATCCTTCCGGCGATCCCAGAAGAATTCCATGTTGAATGCGGAGTTATTGTATCCGATATGCCGCAAAAAGGTTCGGGCTACGGTTTCCATCCGGCGTTGAACTTTGCGCGGCAATGAAGACGGGTACTGATAGCGAAAAAAAACGGAACGGTTAGGATAGCGGATGGAATCGACAATGCCGTGTACATAGAGCTCATTTTCATACATGCATCCTTCCATAGTACATTGCAGGCCGCCGATTAGAGACTCGGCAAGAAAATGGTGTCCGCTTACACCGGCTACCTCATTGGGCATATTGAGTTGCAGGTGATCGAGCAGCAAATCAAAGGGGCGGGAGATCCGGGTGATGTGCTCGCGAATTACCGGGATAGCTTCGTCAAGATCCTGCCGGTTATTAATTCGGAAGCCAAGGTGTGAACCAAAAGATTTCACCGGTTTAATCCAATACGGGTAATGAAGATTGATTTGCCCGGCCGGGTTTTCGGAAAAAGGGTCGAATAAGCAAAATTGCGGTATGTGTTCGGGGATGGATTGTTGCTGCTCAAGCCGGCTCCAGTATTTGTGCTCGCACTTTATGAAGCTGCTTACCGGAGCTGAGCGCAGCCCGAACTTCTCGCTTAACACGGGTACGAGGGTACTCACCGGAAAATCCATGTAGCCAAGCACTCCGTCGATGGAGCCATTGAACTCATCCATGCGCTGTTCCGCTTTGGCGAGTAGTTCAAGTACCGGATATTCTTCCTGCTCGGTTACCTCCTTGTAGGAGAGTAGTTCATGGAATTGGAAATGATCAGGATTCCGGAGGGATTCCAGTTTTTCCCGGTTGAACTCATTTAACCCTATGACAAAGATATTTTTCATCAGGCATCAAAAATTAAGTAGTGGTACCGGTTTGAGATTGAGGAGATTCAATCATTTGGCCAGGAGGCAGACTCTTGGTGATAGAGTCGAACTCGAAGCGTAGCCGGCCCAAAGTTTCTTTATACTTTCTCATGATTTCATTGTGGTTTTGGGCTCCGATGAATATCCATGCGAGCTCGTAACTGTAGCTGTCTTGTTCAAACATATCATTAAGCCTGAGCCCCTTGTGGACTTTTACATCCACTAATACTCCGGGTATATCGTGCTGAATAGCAGCAATTTCATCAGGTGTAGGGATACGTTTTACTATGGCATCTTCCCACTTCCGCAGGAAAAATTTGGAAGCGCACTTGTATTCTCCTTTCCGGTAAGGAAATTTCGGATCGTTGTTAAGACTTAATTCCACCGTGATTTGGTGGTTAGAGGTGCCGTCCACTTTTTCAAATAAATCGCTGTGCGATTGTGATATTCGCGTGTTGATTTCAAGCAGCCATATTTTGTCAGTCGACTTGTTCCAGAAAAACTCGATATTGAAAGGGTGGTTGTCATATCCGAAGTGCGTCAAAACTTGTTGCGTCATTTCAGTCATGCGCTTCTGCACACTCTTTGGGAGTCTCGAAGGATAATCATAATGCGAAAAAGAAGAGCGGTTGGAATGCCGGATAGAATCGACGACACCGTGAATGTGTATTTTCCCGTGGTACATATACCCTTCAAGGGTGCATTGCCGTCCACCGATTAACTCCTCCGCAATGCACCATCGTCCGTCGACTTCACGAATTTCATCCGGCATTTCAGTCCGGTTCATGATGTAGTTGAAGGGGTCAGCCATACGACCGATGTGCTGCCGCATGACACTCATAACCCGATCGAATTCTTTGCGGTTGGTGATGCGGAAACCGAGGTAAGATCCGACCGATTTTATCGGCTTCAGCCAAAAGGGAAACGGGATGTCTACCGTGGCAAAAGGGTCATCGGCAAAAGGATTGACTTTGCAAAAACGGGGGATAGCATCGGGTACTACTTTTTGCTGCTCAACCCGGCTCCAGTATTTATGCTGGCACTTAAGTATGCTTTCCAGGGTTGGTGTAGGCAGTCCGAACTCCGGCCGGAGGATAGGTGTCATCAAACTAATGGGAAAGTCGATATAGGTACAGATAGAGTCGACCGTGCCATTGAATGTGTTAAGTTTGTTTCGCAGATCTTTGAGCATTGCTTCAATATCATAATAATCTGCGTCTTCAGCTTCTTCCGGAGGGATCAGTCCGTAGAAACGATAGTTGTCGAAATTCCGGAGAGATTTAAGTTTCTCATGATTGAACTTGTTGAGTCCTATCATGAATACATTCTTATCAGGTGTAGGTGGGTTCATAGCTTATCAATCTTGAATTTTTCAGTTCCGCATGAGGAGGGGTACCTTGGCGGGCTATATGTTTTTACGTTAGATGAATGCCTTTTATTAGTCGTTTTACAGAATTCTGATAAATATCCAACAATACCGGGAAGCGTGCTGACAACTTATTCTGTATTATTAACTTAAACCGGAAAGAGTGAGTTCCAATTAAGGAAGACTTTACATAAAAAAGCTAATTGGCCTTGAGCCGGGTAAAAAGATAGTTTTGCAAAATCTTCATCCTGGCAAACGGAACTAATTTGATACACATTCGTCTTTTTTATTGATGTGATTGATTTATACCTTCAACCTATATGATAAAGTGAAAGTTGCCCGGCAGGGAATGATGCAACCTGAACAAACGAAGGTGCAACGGGCAAACTTTCAGGCATCATAAACCTAAAATAACTACATGATGATGAAGTATACATCAAAGCTGATAATGGCATCAGGTTTGGCTCTGGTTATCGGGACGAGCTGTGCTCCGCCTGATGATGCTCCGGATGTTGAAATGAATAACGGTGATGATTGGGAAACACTGGAGATTCGAACACAATATGAAGCCATACAGGTAGAGCGGCTTGCCGAACTGGAAAACCCGTGGTCAATAGCTTTTCTCCCGGATGGAAACTATCTGGTTACTGAGCGGCCCGGGCGCCTTCAGCTATTGGATTCGGAAGGAAACCTGACTGAAATCTCCGGAGTACCGGAAGTGCAGGCAACCGGTCAGGGCGGTATGCTGGAAGTATCACTCCACCCTGATTTTGAAGATAACCAATTTGTTTACCTTACTTATTCCAAGCCAAACGACGGAGATGAAACCGCAACCGCCCTTGCCCGCGGAAAGCTTGAAGGCAACGAGCTGGTTGATGTGGAAGATATTTTCATTCAGGATCGCTATTCCGGTCCCGGCAGACACTATGGCTCGCGATTAGCCTGGACCAATGACGGATACCTGCTTATGAGTATCGGCGACCGCGGAGCCGACCCGCCGAGAGCTCAGGATAATATGGACCATGCCGGTACCTTGTTACGCCTGAATGATGACGGCTCTGTTCCCGACGATAACCCGTTTGTTGGCGATGATAGCGCCCTCGATGAGATTTACTCCTATGGGCACCGCAATATCCAGGGGCTGGTTGTAAATCCGGAAACTGATGAAATCTGGGCAACCGAACACGGCCCCCGGGGAGGTGATGAGCTGAATTATATCGAACCGGGAGTGAACTACGGCTGGCCGACGGCTACCCTGGGGTATGATTACCGGACTGAAAAGAAGTATGATTTTACCGAAGCCCGCCGGGTGGAAGG
>SLJN01000191.1 GCA_007135115.1 Balneolales bacterium | reverse complement strand
TCCGTTATGCTAACCCCTACTTCAAACTTAATATGGCTTAGTGGTATTTTAGCGATATTGGGAGTTACTGTATGACACTATAAATATGAGAGTCGTGCAACAGACACTACCGGCGGATCCGTGTTGATCAGCCGTTAAAAAGATCTGACACTGAAGAAGAACCAATAGCTCACCACCAACTTTTCAGCACGGCGTATTTGCAATTTAATCGTGGTCGTTTAATTTCTGGGATAACCTGGAAATGAGTTTATGATTGAATTTATACTTAACGACCAAACCATCCGTACGCGGCAGCCGGCCTCGATGACTTTGCTGGATTTTATTCGCTACGAGCAGCATCTCACCGGTACCAAGATCGGCTGCAGAGAAGGGGACTGCGGAGCTTGCACGCTGTTGATCGGAAAAGAGCATAATGGTCAGCTTCACTACGAAAGTATGACATCCTGCATCACCCCGCTTGGGAATGTAGCGGGGAAACATGTGGTGTCCGTTGAAGGGGTGAATTCCGAAGACTTAAACCCGGTTCAGCAAGCCATGGTTGACAGTGGGGGAACCCAATGCGGGTTTTGTACTGTGGGTTTTGTGATGTCATTATGCGGCTACTGCCTGACTACAGACAACCCCACAAGAGAAGGTGCAATCAGCGCCATCGATGGGAATATTTGTCGATGTACCGGGTACAAGTCCATTGAAAAAGCCGCCAGTGATATCGCCACACAGCTACGGGGAATTAAGCGGGAAGATCAAATAAACTGGCTGGTAGATAGAGGGTTTCTACCGGATTATTTCCAAACCATTCCTGATCGGCTGCTGGAACTGAAAACGCCGGACATTCCCGAAAACGGCAAAGTCGTTATTGGCGGTGGCACGGATTTATACGTCCAAAAACACGATGATCTGGCGGAGACCGAAGAAGTTCAGCTCGTATTTGATAAGCCGGAGTGGAACAACATCCGCCGGGAGGGTGATCAAATTGTTATCGGAGCTTCTGCAACTGCAACCGGCATGATGGAATCGGAGGTTATGCAGGAGGCTTTTCCGAATTTGTACCGGCACATGAAACTGGTTTCATCTACCCAAATCCGCAATATGGGAACCGTTGCGGGTAACTTTGTGAACGCTTCTCCAATAGGTGACCTCACTGCATTTTTTATCGCTTTGAACAGCACGATTGAGTTGGCCGGCAGTAATGGCAAAAAGCGGCAATTGCTCTTGAAAGATTTTTATAAAGGCTACAAAGAACTTGATAAACAGCCGGAAGAGCAAGTTTCGACAATTCGTTTTCCGGTTCCCGATGAACATACACGCTTCAATTTTGAGAAAGTCAGTAAACGCACCTATCTGGATATTGCTTCCGTAAATACGGCGATCAGAATTCGGGTAGTTGATGGAGTAATTAATGAGATCCACCTTTCAGCAGGTGGTGTGGGGCCTACGCCTAAATATCTCGGGCAGACCTGCGAATTTCTCACAGGTAAAAGCTTGTTTGCGGATCACCTGGCCGAAGCAGAAGAAATTATTCAGGCTGAAATTTCGCCGATCAGCGATGTCCGCGGTTCGGAAATATATAAGCGCACCCTGCTCAGGCAGCTTTTTTACGCTCATTTTGCTGAGCTGTATCCCGGTGTCATCGAAAACGGAGTTCAGGCATGAAAAACATTGATTCCAAAGGACATGTAACCGGCAAATCGCTCTATCTTGATGATATACCAATTCAGCAAGGTACCCTTCATGCGCTTGCGGTAGATAGTCCCGTTGCCCATGGGCGCGTCCGGTCGCTGGATATTTCAGAAGCCGCTAAAAGCGAGGGGGTTGTACGGGTTTTCACGCACGAAGATATTCCCGGGGAAAATCAAATCGGGGGGATTGTACCGGATGAACCATTGTTAGCCGAAGATGAAGTGCATTTTTGCGGTCAGCCGGTAGCGCTGATTGTCGGTGAATCTGAGCACGCCTGCCGCCGTGCCAGAGAAAAGGTGAAATTCGAAATTGATGAAAAACCGCCCATCACCGATCCCCGAGAGGCCAAAGAAAAAGGGGAGTTAATAATTCCGCCGCGAACATTCCAAAACGGGGATACTGAATCCGTTTGGGATTCCTGTGCCTACGTGTTTGAAGGTCAGGCCGATTCCAACGGTCAGGAACATCTTTACATTGAAACACAGGGTGCGTATTCCTGGCCGGCTGAAAACGGGAATATCAAGATTGCGACTTCAACGCAGGGGCCAACAGCGGTGCAGCGAACCGCAGCACAGGTTTTGGGCCTGGGGATGCACAATGTTGAAGTTGATGTAATCCGGCTGGGCGGCGGATTTGGCGGAAAAGAAGATCAGGCGACACCTTGGGCCGTGATGGTGGCTTTAGCGGTTTATCACCTCAATAAACCGGTTAAAATGGCAATGCACCGGATGGATGATATGCGCATGACCGGCAAGCGCCATCCCTACAGCTCGGATTACAAAATCGGGCTGGATAAGAATTTAAATATAATTGCGTATGAGGCTACCATGCATCAGAATGCAGGGGCCGCGGCGGATTTATCGCCGGCTGTGATGGAGCGGTCGCTGTTTCATGCCAACAACAGTTATTTCATCCCCAATACCAAAGTAACTGCTTATAGCTGCCGGACCAACCTGCCGCCAAATACAGCCTTCAGGGGATTTGGCGGCCCCCAGGGCATGTTTGTAATCGAGTCGGCCATTGCCCATGCCGCCAGAGAAATCGGGGTTCCGAAACACCGGATACAGGAGAAAAACCTGCTGAAAGATGGAGACGAGTTTCACTACGGTCAGGCTGTAGAGCAATCTCAGGCCAGAAGTTCATGGTCGGATGCCGTCGAAACATTTGATCTTCCGAAAATTCAAAAAGAAATTGAAGATTTTAATGAGGCGCACCATTGGAAAAAGAAAGGTTTAGCGCTTCAGCCGGTTTGCTTCGGGATCTCGTTTACCAAAACCCAAATGAATAATGCCAGGGCACTTGTACACATTTACCATGACGGCTCAGTTGGGGTAAGCACCGGTGCTGTTGAAATGGGACAGGGGGTCAATACGAAGCTGCTGCAAGTTGCCGCTTATACTTTTGGCATCGCTCCCGAACGCGTCCGGATTGATACCACCAACACCTCCCGGGTTGCGAATACCTCGCCAACTGCGGCAAGCGCCGGAGCCGACCTTAACGGGAAAGCATTGGAAATGGCGTGTCTCAAACTCAGAGAGCGTTTGGCTGAAGTCGCGGCTGATCAGCTCGATGCTTCGCCGGATTCCATCACCATTAAGGATGAAACGTTTTATGTGGATGGCTCACCATCAGAACTTTCCTGGGAGAAGATGGTTCACCAAGCTTTTATGGATCGCGTATCGCTATCAGAAAAAGCGCATTACGCCACCCCGGTCATTCATTTTGATAAGGAAAAGGAAAAAGGTCACCCGTTTGCCTACCACGTTTATGGAACGGCGATTCTGGTTGTTACCCTGGACTGCCTGAGAGGAACTTATCAATTCGACACCGTCAAAATTGTGCATGATTGCGGAAAAAGCATCTCTCCGATGGTTGATAATGGTCAGATCGAGGGCGGCCTGGTACAGGGCATCGGTTGGATGACCCTGGAAGAGCTCGATTATGACGAACAGGGCCGCCTGCGATCAAATGCACTATCTACGTACAAAATCCCTGATATCTACTCCGTGCCGGAAACGATAGAAGTCAAGCACCTTGAAACGGAGGGCCACGATCTTGCGATACGCAAATCCAAAGCCGTAGGTGAACCGCCGTTGATGTATGGTCTGGGCGCGTATTTTGCCATTCAGGATGCTGTGTTGGCTTTCAATCCTCATGCTACGCTCAAATTTGACGCACCTTTTACACACGAAAAAGTGCTGATGGCCCTCTATGAAGGCAAAGAGGCTGGTGTAAAAGATGCGGCCGAACTTTCATAGTTTCCATTGGTTGATGTGATTAACCGCGGATTTACACGGATAAAATCCGCGTTCAATCCGCGAAAATCCGCGGTTAAAAAAAGAAAGCACCCGGCGATAAAACCAACGTTATTTTATCAAGGTCATATTCCTGCTGATGGACTCACCTGAGCCCAATGTTACCGTATAGATATAGGTGCCTGAGGAAAGCCGGCTGCCGTCAAAACTCATTTCATGTGTACCACTTTGCAATTGTTGTTGATTCACCGGTGTTTCAACCAGACGGCCCGTTAGATCAAAAATCTCAACAGTAACGGTTTCCGGTTCCGGTAGTGAAAAGGTGATTTTCGTAACCGGATTGAAGGGGTTGGGGTAATTTTGATCAACAGAAAATTCTTCGGGTTTTTCAACGACCGGATCATCCGGGGATGAAGTTAACCTAAGGTCGGTCTCCCCGCCGGCATCCTGATACCGGGCAGCAAATTCCTGGAAATAAAGGTTCGTGATATGATCGTCGCGGATGATCAGGGTGTTTTCATCGCTGAATTGATTGCCGTTGCGCGACCAGTTCATCGATCCGGTGATCACATGTCCGTTGCCATCATCCGGGTTCATGGGATCGATGAGAGCAGATTTGTGGTGTAGCAGGGGATATCTTTGACCTTCGTTGTCTCTTGCGGCACGGTGATCGTGCACGTCGGCAAAACCGGACAGCCTGTCGTACAGTGATTCATTATATGATTTATCTCCGATAGCCCCGCGAACTTCAATGCCATCATTATGCAGGTTTTCAAGAGCATCCACATATTCATTTCGGGTGATCAGGTAAGTTGGCAGTGCGATGTCGTTTTGGGCTTTTTCCAGGTGTTCGATGATCCGGCCTTCTGAATTCGCCTGCGGACTGAAATACAGTGAGAGTTCTTTATCGCCGATCCAGAACCGGGTCGGATTCACAATTTCCTTGTTTCTGCTGAAGCGGGCATCCGAAGCACTTGGAGAATGACCTTCACTGCCGAACATTTGATTAAACTCAGTCCGGTAACCACCTGCCAATGCCGGATCCTGAAATTCAATCATATTCTGATATTGATCATAGGTACCGGTATCGGTCGAGTTCCAGGAACTTACAACCACCCAGGTGTTTTGCGGGTCGTCATCCTCATAATCAAAAATGGCGAACTTGTTGTGCATTAAACCGGAGCGACCTTCATTAGGGCCGGCATCGCTTTGGATTACCTCAATTCCTGCCTGATTATCTAACCGGTTTCGATTTTGATTGGCCTGGGATGACAGGTTATGATGCATCACCACACGCACGTACAATCCTCTGCGAGCGGCATTAATGAGCGCATCGGTGATTTTCGATCCGACATCCTGACTCAGGTTGTAAAAGGTGATATCTATGGATTCGCGGGCTGCATCAATCCGTTCAATGTATTGATCGGCAAAATTGTGTTCAGCGGTAGCGGTTTCCGATGTTGCAGCTTCTTCATAGATAGTGCCGTTGAAGTAAACGTTTACTTCCTGAGTCGCCTCTTCATGCGATCCCGATGACACGATCAACTTATCCGACCAGCCCGTATCGGATTCCGTAGCCACACCAACCTTCATGTTGTAGATGGTGGCAGGTTCCAGGTCATCAATCGTGATTTCATGGCTGGCTGATTCTTCCTCAATGCTTCGTTTGCCTTCCTCCAAGTCCTCTGTGAGACCATATTTTACGACGCTGTGTCCTTCAGTGTCAGACTCCCATTCCAATGTAATTGACTGGTGATCGGCAACCGTTTCAAAAGGAGGGGAGGATTTGATATTCGGTGATTGGGCTTGAACATTTGAAGGTTGAGCAGATAGAAGGAACGCGAGGCTAAAAGCCATTAAAAAGCGAAGAAGCAGGGGCATAAAATAAATTTCGGTGATCTACAGTCCGTGTACTACAATGTATTCACATGAATCTATGAAGTCTGTATTTACCTGAAAATATTGAAATGTGAGGGAAATTTTAAAAGCTTTCTTATAGTGCTATGCTACTACCTGCCAAACTTACAGTACTTATTTCATAACCATCACTTGCACTTAAAAGCATATTTCATTAAACCCATCGATAGACCACCTTCCGAAGCCGTGCTAACTTTACCGAACATGGTCGCACTTTGGTAGCACTATGGTCCGAATATGGTCACTCTGCAAAATATGGCTGCTTCATGCCGTTGGTAGGGTGTTAATGGTATTGCCATAATGGCAGAATGAGCAGGAGTGTATTAAAAATCCGTGAAAACCCGCGTAGATCCGTGGCTAATAAAAAATCCCGGCTTGCCAATGTTGGACAAACCGGGATTCACAAGAATTAAAAAGGAAGTTGAATTACTTAACCAAAGTCATCGTACGGCTGAATTGTTGTCCTGAACCCAATTCCACTTGATAGATATAAGTACCGCTGGAAAGCGAGCTGCCGTCGAAATCAATCGTGTGAGATCCGCTTTGCAGTTGTTGATCATCAATAAGCGTGGTTACATTTCGTCCGAGGACGTCGTAAACTTCGAGAGTGACCGATTCGCTTTCCGGCAACTCAAATGCGATGGTCGTTACGGGATTGAATGGGTTCGGATAGTTTTGTTTTAACTCGAACTGTTCGGGCGCCTCGGCAATCGGGTCGTCTGTTGAAGTGATGGTGAAGTCATCTTCGCCGCCTGCTTCAGTGTATCGGGCCGAAAACTCCTGCATATAAAGATTGGCAATTTCGGTATCGCGGATGATCATCGTGTTTTCATCGTTGTTGAAATTGCCGCTTGAAGTCCAATTCATAGAGCCTGTCAGGACTTTTCCGCTTCCGTAGGACTGGTCAATGCCATCGAAAATGGCGGTTTTGTGATGAAGCAGCATGTCACTGCTGGCTCCGTGATCGTGAAAATCGCCAAATTCCAGCATTTCGTTGAAGATATCCTCACTTAAATCATCAGCTATACGGATGTCACCAATGGCACCGCGGGTTTCGATACCGGCATCATAACGAGCTTCGAGCCGGTTTCGGTAGTTCCAGCGGGATATGCCCATGGTGTTTACGTTAATGTCGTGTTGGGCGTCATCCATCAGATCAAGAATTTGGTTTTCAACGGCAACCTGGGGGCTGAAGTAAATTTCGATATAGGTGTCATCAATCCAGTAGGCGATCGGGTTGACGACGGTTTTATCCTGGCCGAATCGTGCTTCATCTTCATTGGGCTGATTCCCGCTTCCACCCCACATTTGTTCAAACTCAGTCAGGTATCCTCCCGCAATAGATGGATCCTGAAACTCAATCATATTCTGATATTGTTCGTATGTACCGGCATCGGTCGTGTTCCAGGAACTTACAATCAGCCAAACATTCTCTGGGTCGTTGCTTTCATGATCGATTATCAAAATTTTGTTATGCATAATGCCTTGCTCGCGATTTCCCTGCGGGTCTGATTGTATAACCGGAATACCTTGATCCTCGAGCGCCTGGCGATTTGCATCCGCTGGGTTAGACAGGTCGTCTTCCATTACTACTCTGACCTGAACGCCCCGGCTTCGGTAAGCATCTATTAATGCATCTGTAACCTCGCTGCCCACATCCTGGCTGAGATTGTAAAAAGTCACATCAATGGACTCTTCCGCCTGTTCAATGCGATCGATGTAATGATCTGCGAAATCGTATTCGGAAACCGCCGTTTCACCGGTAGCGATTTCTTCATTGACGGAGCCGTTGAAATATACATTTATATCCTGAGTGGCCTCTTCCGGTGAAGCTGTGGTTACGATCACATTTCCGGATGTAAACTCAGACCCGTCAACCTCATTATAAAGTTGAGCGTGATAGATCGTAGCAGGCTCAAGCCCGTCAATGGTGATTTCGTGTTCATCCCTTTCTTCATCTGTGCCGACATCAGCGATATCATAACTGCCTGCCTCATCACCAATTCGTACTCCGGAGGTGGCTTCATCTATAGTTTCCCAGCTAAAGGTAATGGAGTTGGGGCCGGCGTGTGACTCGTAGGGTTGGGCGCTTACAATTTGAGCGCCGAGGTCTTGCACATTTCGGGGAAGCAGTTGAGACTCTCCGTTGTAGTGCCCGCCTACACCGGCGACTACGGTTGCTTCTGAAGGGATAGAAGTGCCGGGAAGCTCGGAGTCTCCATCAATTCTAAGTACACCTGTTTCGGACTGGTCCGAGATATCGTAATTTGTTTCACCACTGAAAGTTCCGCTGGATTCAAAAGTTACATCCTGAATCATAACCAACTCACCTTGATAATCATCTGTATTCAGATCGGCTACGGTGATGGTTTCAGGGGTTACAGGGTGGTGGCCTTCCGGGTAAACCGAAAAGTCATCTTCACCTGCACTAATCTGCTCCAATCCATTAAACTCCGTTCGATCTCCGGAAACTACGACTGAATCACCTGGTGCAAGCTCAGTAGTGCCCGGGAATACGGCGATTCCACCGGTTTCATCCTGAAGATAGCTGGGGCCACCAAATTCCCCGGCTACGGTAATCCAACCGGTAATGGTTACTTCATCACCGTGAGCAACCTCACGAGCATCCTCAATAGATATAACATCTTGGGTGGTTTGACTTTGAGCACTAACATTAAAGTACAGTAGTATTATGATACTTAATAATATGGTAACAGGAATTCGCTTCATAACATCATATATTTGTGGTGAAACAAAAAAGGTAAGATAAACTCAGATAAACACAATGAGAATTAAAGAATTGTTACAAATAACAGAGCTGCAGTTAAAACGGATGTTACTAATAAAAAATAAAAGGCTGTAATGTCATGATTTTTCTGCAATAGCAGGTTAGTTCATGTGCAATATAAGCTATGAAAATTTAGTGAGAGGTTTGTTATAGATTTGGGATCGAACTTTAAAACATTTATATTTTTTGACGCTTGGTTGACCCGGGTAGGCAGGTTTTCGGCTAACACAAGCTGGATGATCATCTATTAGGTCTGTTGTGATCTGTGCATGAATGCCCGGCTACTTCTGCTAAAAACCAAAAACTTTCTATTAGGAAACCGCTTACAAAATCCGATTTCCGTGAGTAAAACGATACGACTTCTTTCAGTTTCAGCTTTTATCATTTTCCTTTCTTATACACCGGTTACAGCCCAGTATGTCTTCGAGCATGAAACGGTTGATGTGAGTAACATGGGGATCCGGTTTTCCAATATAGGTACGATTGGAAACCCCAATGTACAGAGTCAACCGGACGAACCCAGTATGCAGTACCCGGACGGGAGCGGTACCGAGCACATGTTCGAGTCCGGTATTTGGTTGGGGGCTCAATATGGTGGCCAAACCCGTGTCTCTACTTCGGCCGTACCAAATCCTTCCGGATATACCCGAATAGGTAATGCTGGTTATGAGTTTACTAATGATGGTACCCCCGTTTTTGAGCGTTCCAGTCTGCCCGAGTCGGACTTTTTCTCGACCGATGCTGTGAGCCATCAGGATTTTGTAGCGGAATTCTCCGATCGCCGCACGGTCGTTAACGGAACTCCCATTTCAGGTCATGATGATCCGTTATATGCGGATGTTAACATGGAGTCATACAACTGGAACTTCGGATTTTCCGACGGCATAAGTATCGTCAAGTATGAGATCACCAATAATTCAGATGAACACAGCTCCGGTGAAACGTGGGAAGATTTCTATTTCGGGTTGTATTCCAACCTGGTCGTTCGTAATGTCAATACTACACAGGATACAGGGAGCGACTTCTACAATAAAGCCGGTGCAGGTTATGACGACTCCCTTTACGTACTTTACGAATTCGATGCTAATTCTGACGACAGCCCTCGTACGGATACTTACGGTGCAACTATGATTCTCGGTGCCGAATATCGTGATGTTGAGAATTACCACCCACGATATGCTGACGACGTCACACAAGCAGGCAAAGAAGTGCCGAATGTCGGGCCGACTTTTTGGAAGTTTAATCAATCCGGCGGTCGATTTGATCAGCCAAGCAGTACAGATGATTTCTACGCGCGGCTAAGTGAGTTCGGCGACGATCAGTTTGATTATTACGAATATCCGGATGATGTTGTCGAACAATTGCGAACAGACGGAAAAGACAACGACGGTAACTATTTGCAAACGCATCGGTTTGGTCCGTTTCCTGAAGTAGAGCCCGGAGAGACTATTACCGTATATGTAGCTTTTTTGACCGCTTTAAAACCTGATCAATTCCAGGGCTTGTTACCTGCTGATACGGATATAGATAATCTGGATTCACCTGATCCCATCTGGGATATTTGGGATGAGGACGAAGAAGAGTGGCTCCAGGACCCTGAAACTCACTCCAGATTTCATCTTACAGAAGCTGCAGATTGGGCGATTCAACTGTTCGAAGGTCAGGAAGATCCGGATACCGGAGACCGTGAGCGGTTCTTGGTTCCCGAGCCACCGGCGGTTCCTCAAATGCGGGTAGAGCTGGATGAGGGCTCGGCTACGGTTTATTGGGATGATCGGGCTGAATCTTCCATTGACCCGGTATCCGGTGAAGAGGACTTTGAAGGATACCGGTTATACCGCACAAAAGCCGGCGCTGATCTGGAAGGGGATATCAGCGCGGGAAGAGAAAAGCTTCGACAATGGGATAAGCAGGATTCCGATCACGGTTACAACACCGGATTTGATGAAATTGAACTTGATGAACCGGTGACTTTCGACGGTGATGACACCGAGTACACCTATGCCTTCGAAATTGATGGTATGCTCAGCGGCTGGCAATACCAGTTTTCGGTAACCGCTTTTGACAGGGGGGAAGAAGGGCGTGAATCCCTCGAAAGCAGTACAACTGCAAATGCGGTCAGTGTATTCCCGGGGTCCCGAACTAACGAAGCTTTTGATAGCGGTGACGACGAAAACAAAGTTGGCGTATATCCGAACCCGTACCGGGTCAATGCTGCATGGGATGGCGGAACCGAATTTACACGTAAAATCAATTTCACCAACTTGCCGGCTCAGGCAGAAATCAGAGTTTACACATTATCCGGCGATAAAGTCGCCTCAATGGAGCATCATTCGGAAACTTACCAGGGAGACACTCGCTGGTATCAGGATGTAGCCAGCAGTAACCGGGTGTTTTCAGGTGGAGAGCACTCTTGGGATCTGCTGTCTCAGGCAAACCAGAATCTGGCTACCGGACTGTACCTGTTTACGGTTCGCGATCTGGATTCAGGACATGTTCAAACCGGCAAATTTGCCATAATTAAATAACCCAAAAAAACCCGTCTATATGATACATAGCTTACGGTTTATACTTATAGCCATTGTTGGAGTGATTCTTCTGGGCCAAAATTACCTCATGGCTCAGGATTATGAGGAAGTCACGATTCGTGAACTCAACGAATATGATGAACCTCCTCAGACTACTGAAGACTTTTCTGATCATCCTATGGTCGATGAACAGGTTGAGTTTGAAGCAATAGTCGTTTCAAATCCAAGATCTTCAGGCCTGGCCAACTTTACCGAAGAAGAGGATGATGATGAAATCGGTATTGGCCGGATTCACTTTTTTGTAGTGGATAGAAACGCACTCGATGAAGGTAAAGAAGGCATGTATATGCAAATCGTGGCGGCGGATGTAGGAGAATTCGAGGGGCTGGAACGTGGTGATCTTGTCACGTTTCAGGGTACTCACGAATTCTTTAATGCCACTGTGCAATTCAATCCTGACAACCAAGACTTTCAGGGTAACATCCTCGAAGATGATAACATGGAAGAATACCGGGAGCTACTCGAGCCGATGGAAATAGATCTAAGTGATCTTAATATGAATGCTGAGGAAGGCACCTACACTTTCAACCCGGAAGCCTACCAAAACTATATCAATGCTTATGTTCAGTTCAATGAAAAAGAGGTAATCGGTTCCGATATAGATGATGACGGACGCCCTAACTTTTATTGGGTTGACGATGAGGGTATCCCTGCCTGGACACGTGATGTATCATTGCGGTATCGCAACGATCGTAACGATGAGCAGGGCGGTTATCGAGATGGCTACAACTACAGAAGAGTTGCTGAAGATGGTGCCTTTCAGCCTCCACCGAGTGGTAGTATTGTAGACGTTAGTGGTTTTGTGGTATGGGATGGATTTGATCCCTATGACCTGAACGAAAGTGATGAACTTTCTACACTCCAGATCGCCCCCATGGAAGATGGTTACCTTTGGTGGGGAACCGATGATCCGGAAAGAATTACTCACGATCCCAATAACTCCGATTATGACTGGCCAAATGATCTGGAAGTTGTAGGCTTTCCACCTGAAATTTCAAATTACCAGATTAACACCACACAACCCGGTGCAGAGGGTGAAGACGATCAGGTTGAGATCTCTGCCGATATAGTTGGCCCTGATGGAGACGAAGAAATTTACGATGTAAAAGTAACCTGGGAAACCAGTCGCGGAGATGAAGGTGAAGCCGATATGGATCAAGACGGCGATGATAGTTACTCATATACCTTTGATGAATTCGAAGATTTTACATCAGTAGAATTTGCTATTGAAGCCACTGCAGATACTGATCGTGATGGAGAAACGGTATCCATAACCGGTCGGTTTACCGATGGATTTGTTGATGCCGCAGGAAATACTCTTGACATGACATTTATTCAAGTCGGTGAGACCATCAATGATATAGCAACCATTCAAACCACTACTGATGGTAACCGGGATATCAGCCCACTGGAAGCAGCTGGCGTTGATACGCTGGATGTGCCCTTCGATATCGATGCCGTTGTTGTTTCCACAGCTGATGCCGGTTTTGTAGTGGTACATGATGAAGCATCTGCATGGTCAGGAGTTCCGCTTGCTGCTTCTGATGATGTTGCTGATCTCGAACTTGGTCAGCAGGTTAACATCACCGATGCAACCATCACCAACGAAGAAGATAACGTATATCTGGATGACCTTGATTTCACCACCGGTGATATTTTGGATGATCTTGAAACTGCACTGGCTGAATATATCCCCACTGTAACGCCTTCTGAAGCTACAACTAATAATGGTGCCGCCTATGAAGGAATGGTTATCCGTCTGGAAAATGTCTTAGCTTCTGATAACCAAGCTGATTCACCGAGCGATTTCGGAGAGTGGGCTATTGCAGCTCAGGATGATGAAAACGGCTCAGAACTTCGAATCAACGATTTCCCGGACTTCGGAGCTGTAACCGGTGATTTCAGTACGGAAGTACCCGGTAACCTGAATGCCAACATAAAAGTAGGGGCTGAGTTTGACGCCGTTTACGGATTTTCCGCTTACTCTTTTGGTAATCCGAAAATCCACCTGCGCAGCCTGGATGATCTGCAAACCGACGAAAGTTACACCTGGCCTGTTCGTGATGGTGATTTGTTCACTATCAACACTGCAGATGAAGATGACGAAAGTGCCGGTGAAGAAGGCGTCGTAGTTGATGTCGATAACGAAGCTACGTTTGAGGAATCAGTCTCATTCGACGGTGAGGATGTGAGCTATCGCTTCGCGCTCAATGCCGCAGGCGATAATGATTTCGACGATGCGCTGCTTGTCGTGGACGATGAAGATGAAATCACCGTCGAAGATGATACCGTTTACGTACAACTTTCGTCCGATGACCTCATCGATGCGTTTGATGAAGCTGGTTATGATACCGACGAAAGCGGCGATTTTATCTGGACGGTATTTTATACAAATGACGGTGAAGAGTATGTCCAGCACTCTGAACAAGATGGTGCCGAGTTTGTTCCATCTTATGTTGAGGTGACTATGGGCTACGGCGAAGTGGTGTCCAGCCCGGATGAGCCGGATGCGCCGCAAACCGTAGAGCTCAACCAGAACTACCCGAACCCGTGTAACCCGACCACCAACATCGAATACCAGATACCCGAGCAAGCCGAAGTTCGGTTGACGGTATATGATGTACTCGGACGCGAAGTTGCAGTTCTGGTTAACGAAGAACAAACCGCCGGTAGTCATACCGTTGAGTTTGACGGTTCCAGCCTTTCAAGCGGAGCTTATATCTACCGACTTGAAGCGGGTAGCACAACCATAACCAAGCAAATGATGCTGGTTAAGTAATTAGCAATATTTCAGGAAGGAATCGCTTATCATGCGTTTCCTTCCTGATTTTTATTTAGATCAACACGTTTTAATTCTTTAATCATCCTGATGCTGAATAAGCTACGATCAATTTTTTTACTAATATTTGCCGCAATTGTCATTTATTCTTGTGATGACACTTTGTTTGGCGATTATAACGAAAATCAACCTCCCCGAACATTTTTAGCCGTTGAGGAGATAAATCTGCCCGACGAGGAACGGCTTACCAGTAATGTTGAAGTTGAATGGTGGGGAGATGATCCCGACGGATATGTTGTCGGCTATGAAATTTGCATCGGCGATGATTGTGATCCCCAGGATGAAGAAAGTGATCAATGGGAGTATACCGAGAGTACCGACACTACTTTAGTTTTACCTATTCCCGAAGGTGAAGAAATTGCTGATGTCAGATTCAGCGTAAGAGCCATCGATAATGAGGGGTTGAGGGATCCCGAAGGAGCCTATGTGGTTTTCCCTATAGAAAACTCTCCTCCGGACATTATGTATGATCCCACAGTAACACCTCCGGATACGACGTATTCATTTTTCAGCTTTGGAGTTGAGGCATCTGATCCGGACGGTGAACAAGATCTTAATTATATAGAAATAAACGTAAATGACCCCGATGACGGTGAGTGGATAGAGGTTGATGCCGAAACTGACTTTTTTACCTTCGATTTAAATACCGATGATGTTGCCGATGATGGTACGGTATCAGCAGACTTTTATACCGGCCGTGCCCTGAATTCCACCGATGAAGTTCTTGAAGGGTTTAATTTAGATGATGATAATACACTTTATGTAAGGGTCTTTGATCAGTCATTGGCATCCAGTGATATCGCAGAATTTGATTGGTACATCAAAGAACAAACTTCGAATATACTTCTCATTAATGATGTAGAAGGTGCAACACAGGGAGACGGCGAATACCACATGGACTTGCTTGCTGATATTGGCTTTGATAATGTTGATTACTGGGATATCAGCGAAGCCTTGATACCATCAGGTGAAGTGCTGCCAACACCTATTGATCCTACACTAAATAGAGTTCTGGCACAGTGGGATCACATTTATTGGTTGTCAGATGACTTGGAACGCAACTTCTTATTCGCAATTGAAACCACTCTGGATTTCTTTGACGAAGGTGGCACCATGTTCGTAAACGTTCCATCCAGACGAGTATCCAGCCAGAATGAAGAAAATGTTTTTTCATTAATTCCAGCTACTGATTTTGAAGATTATCCCCCCGGGCAGAGTCGCTTTACACTTACTTCCGGCCTTATTGCTCTGAATGAAGATCTCGACGATCTCGAACTGGACAGAGGATTTACCAACATCGCTCCATTCATACCAGACGGAGATGCCGAGGAGCTTTATGATGGTGATTTTAATCAAGATGGCGATTACAGCCGCTTGCTCTCTGCAATAAATAATGAACGTGATTTATTGTACATGGGGATAAATCTCATTGACTTTGAAGAAGATGAACCCGTAGACGAAACACTCGAATATTTCCTTGACCAACTTCAATTTGAAAGCGATTAACTATGGTCAAATCAGCTATAACATTTCTGCTAATTTACGGCTTTTTCTCACTTGCCTCGGTTGCTAACGCTCAAACAGGCAACATTGAAGGAATCGTGACCGACTCGGAGGACGGCGAGCCGCTGATCGGTGTAAATATCATGATTCAGGGAACCGATTTCGGAACCTCATCCGATATGGATGGGAGTTATGAAATAACCGGGGTCAGTCCGGGTGAATATACCCTGAGAATCACTTACGTAGGTTATGAGGAAACCCTTATTTCCGGAGTTGAAGTTGAAGACGGGGAAACCACAGAACTGGATATTGCGCTACAGCCGGAAGTGCTTACAACCGAAGATGAAGTGGTTGTTGTCGGAGATCGCCCGATCTTCGATATTGAAGAGTCATCAACTTCAACCGCTATGGACAGAGAAGATATTCGATCTTCCAATGTCCGCCAGGTTGATGAAGTCGTAGGGATGCAAGCCGGTGTGGTCAGGGATCCTTCCGGAATGTATATTCGAGGGGGAAGAGCAGAAGAAACCGGATATGTAGTTGACGGTGTCTCCGCACAAGATCCGTTATCCGGTACCGGTATGGGGCTGGACCTTGGTTCCGGAGCACTTCAGGATGTAGAGGTTACCACCGGAGGAATTGACGTTGAGCACGGAGATGT
The DNA here is from genome assembly GCA_007135115.1 of Balneolales bacterium. Taxonomy (GTDB): domain Bacteria; phylum Bacteroidota; class Rhodothermia; order Balneolales; family Natronogracilivirgulaceae; genus SLJN01. The sequence continues at coordinate 4,614 of SLJN01000191.1, read as the reverse complement.
TACCTCTGGTGTGGTATCAGTTCAAACCCGCGACGGCGGTGATGAGTTTTCCGGTTATTTTTCCCATCAGCGAGATAATTTGGGGACTGAGGGTGGAAGTGCAAACTTTTTTACGGATGTCTATGAATTTAACCTCGGCGGTCCCAGCATGTTCAATGAACATGTGCTCGACAACATCGGATTGGGAATCCCGGGTGAATTGAGCTACTTCGTTACCGGTCAGGCGAACCTCTCTAATAACCATTTTGGTAATGCGCCGGAAAACCTCCAAACCTCACTGATTGATAACGATAGCTTCTGGACACCACGAATGGATAATCGATGGAGCGGTATGGGAAGACTTACCTACCGACCCGTGAGTACTATTCGTATTGATGCTGCCTATCAAAGATCGCTCACGATTAACCAGAATACCCGGATGCTCCAGGTTGTGGACGATGCTACCCAAATCCGCCCGGGTTATCAGTTTTTCTTTTCAGAAAATTTAGATAATGCCAATACTTACACCCACGACAGCAAACTGGCATATCTGAAATGGACGCATACCATTGACTCCAATACCTTCTATGATATTCAGGCAAGCCGATTATTTACTCGCTTACGCACCGATGTCAACGGTATGGACTGGAGACCTGAACAGGTCGATGGAGACTTTGATGCCGAAAGCATTGTAACACCACCGGTAGATGAGTTTGAAACCGGTCAGGATTTCCGGTATGTACTACCCGGACCGGGCTTAGCTAACAATAACGGCCTTGCAAGTCTTTGGCACGACCATTATGCCGAAGATTATACAATCCAGGGACAGTTTACCCGGTATTTTTTCGATCAGGAAAATCGACTCAGAGTCGGTTTTGAAATGAAATTCCTGGATTACCAGTGGATTGATATTGAACGACCATGGGTAGGCGCCCCGATTGCTATTGGAGAAGGGGAGGAAGGTGACGATGCTTTCACTCAAACACAAAGACTCGGAGAGTCAAGCGACATCTGGCAGGTTGAACCTCGCCAGGGTTCCTTATATATAAGTGATCAGCTTCGATATCGTGGTTTGATCGCCAATATCGGAGCAAGGCTTGAGTACTGGTTCCCGGGTCAATTTGTCGATGACGCGGTTGATAACCCTGATGCTCCTATTCCCGATGAAGTAAGAGATGACTATTATGACTCTACCTACGATTTCTTCGGGCGTCGTTTCAAGGCACGATTGCTGCCAAGAATAAGTGTATCATTCCCGGTGCGTGAAAATCAGGTGATGTATTTCAATTACGGTCACCAGACCAAATTGCCGCATCCGTCACATATTTATTCCGGGTTGGATCCACTTTATCAGGATCAGTCCTTCATGGCCAACCTGGGTAACCCAAACCTGGACCCGGAAGTAGATATATCCTATGAAGTTGGCCTGCGAAATCAACTAACATCCAATGACGCTTTGAATATATCCGCATTCTGGAGTGATAAGTATGATTTTATTACCTCAGAGCGTCTTTTGATTGAGGATGTCACCGGAAGGGAAGTCGAACGCTCTTATCGGGTTAACGGAGACTTCTCCCGTGTTCGCGGTGTTGAAGCCACCTACATCAAACGATATGAAGATTGGTTTCGCGGTACGCTGACGGCTACCTATTCCAGAGCTGAAGGTTTAAGCTCAACCTCCAATGATGCACTACAGGATATTATCGTCGGTGGTCAGGCATTCGGATCAAACGTAGAAACACCTCTGGCGTGGGATCGTCCATGGGATGTTACTGCAAGAGTCAACTTTACTCATGATCGTGAAAACCCGCTGTTCAATATCCCTGGATTTAACCAGTTTCGACTCTCTTTGATGGGGAATTTCCGAAGTGGAATTCGATACACCCCGAATGAATTTGTCGAAAATCAACGACATCCGATCACTGGTGAGCGTAACTGGCGTCCGATTTACGAGCAAAGTAACGACCCTTCAGATCGCTTTTCAGAAGGAGGAGAGCCCTGGTGGAATTTTGATCTGAATTTCCAGAAATGGTTTGAGTTGGGAGGCACCGAGCTAACTTTTACCCTCGAAATCTCTAATCTTTTGAATAATCTGAACCCTGCGATTATTAATCCGGTGACGGGTCAGGCATATCGTACCGATTATCCATCTTCTTCAGAAGAGCTTGAGGAGCTCAGAGATAATCGAGCCTATGACGTACCGGGTAATGTCCGCGATCCACGGTATGTTGATCCAAGGGATAACAACCGACCAGATTATCTCAATCCGGCCAATTTCCTTGAACCCCGCCATATTTTATTCGGGCTCTCATTCGAATTCTGATCACTGAAATGTTCTTGAAGTAACGTCTTTATTAGATGCAATTAATACGACTTTCAATTATCTGTTTTTTCTTATTTGCCCTGCCGGCCTCAGCTATGTCGCAATTAATGCCGGGTTTTGGTGAAGCACGATCCGGCACGTCGGGGTTTCAATATCTCAAAATCGGCGTTGATGCACGCTCGGCTTCCATGGGATTTTCAAGTGTTGCCGATGCTGATGATGCATCTGCGTTGTATTGGAATCCGGCTATGACGGCTCAGCTTGATAACTCCCAGGTCTTTCTCGGGCATACCCAGTACTTTGCCGACATTTCCATGAACTACGCAGGATACGTTCATCAGTTTGGTGGGTTGTCACTCGGTGCCTCATTGCAAATGCTGGATTCCGGCGAAATGGAAGAAACCACTGAACTTCAGCGAACCGGAACCGGTCGACATTTCAGAACCGTTCATTTAGCTGCTGGTTTGACCATTGGCCAGGAGTTAAGCTCGCTTTTCAGTTATGGTGCAACGATCAAGTACCTCAACGAACGAATAGAAAACGTGGTTACCCAAACCGCCGTCATTGACGTGGGGTTTTTCTATCGGGTAGGAGATACCGGCCTGCGATTCGCGGTAGGGCTAAACAACTTCGGTCTGGACGCTGAACCCGGAGGTGAAACACGCAGAAGACCCGGACCCAATGAAAGCGACTCAGAGACGGATGATGATGGTTATATTGTCTATGATGACTTTTCATCCATTTCCCCGCCAACCACATTCATTTTGGGATCGGCTTACGATCTTATTGATAACAATGGGTTACAGCTTACACTAACCGGGCAGGTAACCAACCCTGCTGATGCCCGCGAGCAATTCAGTCTCGGTACGGAACTCGATTATCTCAATCGTTTTTTTGTGCGTGGCGGATATGAATTCAGTACCGACGAAGCGTACTTGCCTTCCTTCGGAGCCGGATTTAATGTACCTCTGTACAATTACGGTATCCGGGTAGATTACGGATTTAATACCAGAGAGTACCTTGGAAGTATGCACAGAATTTCCTTAAGATTTGATTTATAATATGCTTACAAAAAACGCAGCCGTTTATATACCTTCTTTTTTGCTACTGGCAGGTTCCATGCTGTTTCTCAATTCCTGTGACAACATCTTTGGAACCAAAGGAGATGATACTACCGACGAAGTTTTTGAAGAAGGGGCTATCGACCCTGAACTCATCCCTGATGAAGTAGGATATGCCGCTTTGCTTCCTTTCTGGGAAGATTTCGTTGAACCAACAGACGTCTTCATCGGGTATGATGAGTTGGTTTATGTGACCGATGAAGTTGGCCTTCACTTGTTGGACCGGGCAGGTCGCGAGTATCAAACCATTGAAATGGATGGAGCAACCGCCGTAACACAGGATCGTAATCTTAATGTTTATGTAGCAGCACGATTCGACACCGTCGTAACTACTGTCGATGAAAATTATGAATGGAGCTTACCTGCGATTTATAAGTACCGCGACGTCAATAAGCAGGAGCCTGATTTGGTTGATAAAGTTGTTCACCCGTTTGATGACGCCAGTCAACCAACGGGATCTACACAAAGAGCCCGATTAGATACGTCAAGTGCCAACAATGACGAGCTGGTAGAATTTACCGGACTTGCGACCATCGCTGATAATACTCTATATGCAACCCGTCGTGGTCCTCTCAATGAAGCCGGCCGAGCTGTTGCACCTGATAATACCATGATGCTTTTTGATGAGGATTCCGAAGGCAACTTTCGTAATACCAGTCAGGTTCGTGCATTAAGTCCGGCCTCACCATCACTGATTAGTGCAGTAGGCCCAAGTGCTATTACGACATTTGCCGCACCACCGCAAAGTGAAACGGTTGATGATGACCTTAGCTTCATAATAGCACAAGCAGATACAGAAACATCCATCCCATTCCGTGTACTTTGGATAAACGCTGAAATGACTCCTGATGGTCTCGAATATTCACCTAACACGGAGTTACTTGGTTTTGAAGAAGATGATGGTGAAGGTTTTCTGTATGAAGAAGGGCGATTTTCCGAACCCAGTGGTTTAGCTTATTCTGCTGACGGGCGGAATCACATATTCATCACTGATGCTGCATCCGATAGTTTGTATTTATTTCAAACCAATGGAATCGAAGGAGTGAGTCCGCCTGCCGGATCAGATGCCGAAGTTCCCATACCGGTATCATTCGGCGGAACCGGATCCGGCCCCAGAGAGTTTCGTGATCCCAATGGCGTAGCTTATTTCGACCAAATTGTTTATGTAGCCGATACCGGCAATAACCGAAT
>SLJN01000259.1 GCA_007135115.1 Balneolales bacterium | reverse complement strand
GGGGAAAAACGCAGGCTCAAGTTTCCCAAACTCGATGCCATTAAGTCAGTTGCATGGTCTCCGGATGGCTCTAAAATTGCTTTCAACGGCAATAAGGGACCATATCCGAATATTTATGTTTTCAATCTGGATACCGACGAGTTTACCAACGTCACCAATGATGTCTTTACCGATTCAGACCCTGCCTGGTCACCGGATTCCGAATATTTGTTGTTCTCATCCGACAGAGGATCCCGGGTTGAGCTGGGTCGATATCGCACCAACTACAGTGTGCTTACCAATCCGGATCTGACGCAAAGAGATATTTACCGGGTTAAGATGGGTTCGAACAGAGCCGAACGTTTAACGCATACCCGGACTTCAAGGGAAACCCGCCCGGTCATGACGTCCGAGGGTGACTTGCTCTACGTATCCGACCAAAACGGCATCCCGAATATCTATAAAATGGATATGGATGAACGTATCAGCAGACCGTTAACCGATTTTCTGGTTGGTGTGCAGCAGATGTCCATTAGTGCCGACGGTCGTAAACTGGCCATGAACACCTACAATCGTGGAGCACTGGATATTTTTGTGATCAACAATATCACCAACCGGGTTAAGGAAGATGGAATTGAACCCAACCAGTGGGCGGAGCGAAGACGCGCCGAGCCTGATTATTTGAGAGTTCCTGCCATCGGAATCGCTCGTGAGCGGCTCAGAGAAGAAGAGCCGATGCGTCCGTCGCTGCTGGCTGAATCAGGTTCCATGATTCTCGATGGGTTTATGCAGCAGCAGGAGGCTGCTCAACAGGCTGATGAAGACAGCGAAGATGTGGAAGCCGACGCAGATACCGTTGAAGTCGCCGAAGATGACACCGTAGATTTTCGCAACTACGTATTCAGTGATGAGTTTGACGATTTAATTGACGATACCGAAGCCCGCAGATTTGATCCCGAAAATAACAGAACCGAGGACGGGCGTTACGTTCCGCGGAGATACCGGCTTAGATTTGCACCGGATTTAACCTACTTCGGAGGTGGAGCCGTATTCGGTACTGGCTTTGGAGCCCAGGCCATCACCCAAATCGAATTCAGTGATATTCTGGGGGATCACCGACTTGGAATTTCCTCAAACCTGGTATTTGACCTGCGTAATAGTGATTACATCATTAATTACAGCTATCTCCGGCCCCGTACGAATATAACAGCCACCTACTTTCATTCGGCACGGCAGTTCGCCAGAGGTATTCAAGCCGGCCAACAGTCGTTTGAACGAGTGCGAAACTATGGTGCAGGAATAAACTTCCGGTATCCCTTCAACCGGTTCGACCGGATTGATTATGGTCTCAGCATGATTGCGATTTCAAGAGACATAACCGGGGGGCAGGGTACCTTCCAGAATGACAAAAATTACTTTCTGAATCCAAGTGTTACGTTCACTCGTGATCGAACACTGCAAGGTGCATTCTTTACGCCTCGTTCCGGAAGAAGGTTTGCAATGCAGTTGAATGCGGCACCTCCGGTAGGCAGGGATGATTTCCTCCAATTCGGAACACTTACGACTGATTTCAGACAGTACTTCAGCATTGCCAACTTCTGGACTTTTGCCTTCCGTTTTTCCGGTGGTACCTCATTCGGGGAAAACGCTCAGTATTTCCTGCTTGGCGGTATGCAAAACTGGATAAATTATAGTTTTGAAGACCGTACGGTCTCCCCGGAACTTGCAGAAAGCATCTTTTTCACCATGCCGGCCTGGCCTATGCGCGGGCACCGATACAACACCGGTATCGGTAACACCTTTGCTCTGGCTAACCTTGAGTTCCGCTATCCGCTTGTTGCGGCTATACTTCCGGGACCAATCCCGATCTTGCCGCTTTACAACATACAGGGAACCATGTTTACGGATATCGGCGGAACCTGGCTGAATGATAACTTCCAAAATTTCGAACAAGATGCCTTTGTAGCCGGCGCTGGTCTCGGACTCCGCACCATTCTGCTTGGCCTGCCCGTCCGATGGGATGTCGCCTGGCCGTACGAATACGGAGAAGGGTTTGGCCGCCGAATCCATTACTTCAGTATCGGTCTCGACTTTTAATCTGATACATTAGCAGAAATCAATCCCGCTGTGAACAAAAAGTCTGTTTCAATACTAAGCACTTATTTGTTCGCAGCGGGATTTTTGTTTTTGGGGTTTTCCGAAAGCCGGGCTGATAATCCCGTTCCCATTTCGGAAGCCCGTCAGAGTCAGGAAGGAGACGTGGTTACGGTTTCAGGTTGGGTAACCGTTGCCGATCAATACCGCGGACCCGTTTATCTGCAGGATGATACCGCCGGAATCGCCTTTTTCTCCTTTTCATTGATGCGAGCAAACAGTTTTGAACCCGAACTTGCAATAGGGGACTCCATAGTTATTCGGGGTGAGCTTGATGAATTCAACGAGGCGCTGCAACTCACCGATGCCAATGACGATTTTTTCCTGGAGATTCACTCTGATGTACACCATGAACCCGATGCCCGGGAAATTACGATTGATGAACTGAATTCTGGTCAGTATGAATCGGAATTGGTGACCATCCCGGAGTTGAATATCGATTACGGAGAAAAAGTCTTTATCACCGGCAGTGATTATGATATCCAAGATCGCACGGGAAGTTCGCAATTATACATCCAACCCTATGCCAGGCATCTAAACGGGCTACCCATACCCAATACCGAAGATCAAATAAAGGGGATCGCATCGGTTTTTATGGATCAGCCCCAGCTGTTACCCCGGTTGCAAAAGGACCTCAAGGTTGACCCCCTCCGATATGAGGGTGATGAACTCCACCCCGATGAAACCTTTGATGTGGTTACCTGGAATATCGAGTGGTTCGGAGATACCGATCGCGGTCCGGATGATCCCGATTTGCAGATTGAAAATGTCAGACTGATGCTCGATTCCCTGCAAGCCGATCTAATTGCCGTACAGGAAATTTCCAATATCACTCGGTTTGATGAAATGGTAGCCGAACTCGATGATTTCAGAGGTTTTACCACCGATTACGGCTACGAAACTAACCCGGATGTCGGCTTCATTTATAGAGATGCTACAGTGGATTCCTTAAACGCAGAAATCCTTGATCACGAGCGGATCACTGCGGAAGATCACGCATGGCGTTTCCCGCTGAAATTCAGAGCAGAAGTTGCTACGGATGATGAAACGAAGGAGATGGTTTTCATCAACGTACACGCCAAATCGGCGGCGGGGGATGATCCGGATGAATCCTATATCAACCGGAAAAATGCCTCGGAGGAAATATACCAGCACATACAAACTCAGCATCGAGGTGAGAAAGTAATCTATCTTGGGGATTACAACGATCAGATTCTGGAATCGACCTATGAAGGAGAACCCTCGCCATACCGGAATTTCGATCAGGATGATGCCTTTGAAATTATCACCAAAACGCTTGAGGAGGAGGGCTTCTTCTCATTCGGAAATCGCCCGTTTCGAAGTATGATCGATCATATCACGGTTTCTTCCGAATTTCAAAACTACCATATAGAAGGTTCGCAACGCATTCATATACCCGACTATCTTGACCGGTACTTGCAAACCACCTCTGATCATTTTCCTGTCAAGACCCGTTTTGATTTATCTGGGGATTATACCGGCACCGATTCATTCACTGATGAAACCACTCCTGCTGAAATCCGGCTGAAACAAAACTATCCCAATCCCTTCAATGCCGGTACCACAATCGAGTTTCATTTGGAAAGCGAAAACCAGGTTGATCTCAAAGTATACGATCAACTCGGCCGCAAAGTGAAAACACTCATCGACAGCCAACAAATGGAACATGGCACGCACACCTACCACCTCGATACTACCGGCTGGGCCACCGGAAGCTACTACTATACTCTAAACACCTCGACGGGCGGCTCCATTACGCGAAGGATGACATTTATAAAATAAAAAAGGGAAAAGCCACAAAGGCTTTAGATTCCTCCATTCCGTCGCGGGTAGTCATGTTGCACAGGCAGGCATATTTAGCCGCAACTTCAGTCGGAATGACGTTGAGGGGCAATGAAAATGGTGCATCTTTCAACGTCATCCCGACTGGAGGCGCATTGAGATGTGTGCTTAAATTGACTATGTCTTCTGCGCCGGAATGGAGGGATCTGAAAGGGCAACCGACGTTGATTGGTTGATGGGTTTGTTTTTGGTAATTGTGGTAATCGATGGTAACAGGCAGCGGACTAAACTCACCCCTGTCCCCTCTCTAATGCATTTAGAGAGGGGAACTTGTTGGCTAACTTGTAATTATAAACTACCCTAAAAATTGTTAGCCAGGACTTGTGCTTAATGAATTAAACTCCAAATGTTGAACCCGAGTCACCCCTTCTCTTGATGCACAAGAGAAGGGGCCGGGGGATGAGTTTAGCCCCTCCAACGGCTGATGATTTATGCGATAACTCCACCAAACGCTGTCGGATTTTTCAAAAGCCGACAGGTTTTGGGTGCCTATGGATAATTTGGTAGCCGGTTAGATTCCTCCATTCCGTCGCGGGTAGTCATGTTGCACAGGCAGGCATATTTAGCCGCAACTTCAGTCGGAATGACGTTGAGGGGCAATGAAGATGGTGCATTTTTCAACGTCATCCCGACTGGAGGCGCATTGAGATGTGTGCTTAAATTGACTATGCCATCCGCGCCGGAATGGAGGGATCTGAAAGGGCAACCGACGTTGATATGGTTTATAAGTCAGTTTCTGGCAATAACCACGCCACCAACAACCAAACACCCAAACAATCAAACACCCAAACAGCCCAGGGAGGATGAGTTTAGCCCCACCAAATTCAATAACCCACACAAAAAAAGCCGCTTCATCTCAGCAATGAAGCGGCTTTAACAAATCTAATTGCGAACTACGTTCAGATCAGCTGAAGTAGTTGTTGTAAATCATGATGGCGCTTGCGATAACTACGAAGTTAATGATCCCGAGCGGGAGCAGGCGGCTCCAGGAAAAGTGCATCAGGTCATTGAACTTGAATCGCGGTAGTGTCCATCGTACCCAGATGAAGACGAAAACGAAGAAGAGTGTCTTCACGCTAAACACAATCAAATCTAGAATGATTTGAGCCGTTGAAGCAAGCTCCGGCATCCAGTAGCCGGCGAAAGGCAGGTGGTAGCCGCCGAAGAAAAAGGTGACAATCAGCATACTACCGATGATCACGTGCATGTACTCGGCAAGGAAGAAGGTACCGAACTTCATCCCGCTGTATTCGGTATGGAAACCACCGACGAGCTCCTGCTCAGCTTCCACAAGGTCAAACGGCGCCCGGTTGGCTTCAGCGAAAGCGGCAATGATAAATATCACAAACCCAATCGGGTTACGAAACACATTCAACCAGAACTCCTGGGAATCGACAATTTCTACAACGTTTAGAGAAGCGGCGTAGAGCACACAGGAAGCAATCGCGATACCCATCGGGAGTTCATAACTCACCATCTGGGCTGCCGAGCGCAGACCACCAAGCAGGGAGTACTTACTGTTCGAAGCCCATCCCCCGAGAGTTACACCGTAAACACCCATTGAGGTGACTGCGAGCAGATAAAGCACACCGACATTGATATCCGATGCGACGATGCCACCTGCAAACGGTATCACGGCGATGGCTCCGATAGCTGTGATTACGGGGATGATCGGAGCGATGGTGTGCAGCGACTTTCTCCCGTATATAGGGGTGATATCCTCATTAAAAAGCAGTTTGAGAACATCGGCCAACGGTTGCAGGATACCAATGGGACCAACACGGTTAGGTCCGGGCCTGTTTTGGATAAATCCCGCAAGCCGGCGTTCCGCAAAAACGACAATAGCTGCAGTATTGAGGACCACAAAAAGTCCTGCAAATGCGATTATTAATGATGTTGCCAGTTCTGGAGACATGAAATATTAGTTACTGTCCGTGAATTTATTATACGTTCTCTGCCGGAATTTGCTTGACATCCAACTGAATACCCCGTTCTTCGTCCATTCGCTCATAAGACACTCCTTTCAGAGCCGGTAGCTCGTCGGAGGCTTTAGCCATGATTTCACGAGAGGATTCAAACGGCAGTTTGATATTCATTTCATAAGCCGTACGAACCAGGAATTCCCAGGCAGGGATGCAATCCACCCGGTTACGATCACTGACCCAGTTGTCGAACTTGGTGCCGAAATGATCCAACCGGCTCATCGACATTTCGAGGTTGAGGCTGCGGTTGGTATACAGGGTTTCCTTTGCCGGCATCGTACGCTGAATGCGACCATCCACACTTACATAACTGCCGGTGTGCTC
>SLJN01000372.1 GCA_007135115.1 Balneolales bacterium | reverse complement strand
TCAGCACCTAAAAAAGAAAAAAGGTTTTCGGGGGTCGCCCCCTGGAAGATTATTCTGGCCACCGTTCTGATAGGTTTGGCCGGATATTTTTATTTAACGCATTTATTTGCCACACAGGAAGTTTACCAGGAAGTCCGACAACTTGAACAAGAACATGAAACCGCCCGGCGGGTATATGAAGAGCATCAGATGATCTACGACCGCATGACCGGTCCAGCTCAAATCTACAATCGTGCCGGGGAACTTGGTTTCATTCACGGCGGCGCAAATGATCCGGTAATAGAAATTGATTAATGGATAATGCAAGAACCTACATATTAGGACGCATGTTTATCGTATTCGGGCTGGTATTGATCCTGCCTGTTGCGATAGTTGTGCAAATTCTGCGTATCCAGGTCCTGGAAGGGGATAATCTGCGAGAACTCTGGAATCGTCAGGCTATAGATTTTATTTCAATCCCGGCTGAACGAGGTGCGATAATGGATCGGCAGGGGCGCAAGCTTGCATCCAACAGCGTAACCTATCGCATTGCCATTGACCCTCTTGCTCCGGAGCTTGACCGGGAGAATTTACAGGATGTCGCCCGAATACTTGGCGACCATACCGAAAATGACGCTTCCCACTACATTAACCGGATCAATCAGGCGTCCGAAAACTCCAGATACCTCGTGCTGGCGCGCCGGGTCGGCTTCGATGCCTACCAGGCGTTAAGCGCCCTTGAAGTCCCGGGGCTGATCATCGAAGAGCAATACCGCCGCCAGTACAGCTACGACTCTCTTGCGGCTCATGCCCTCGGGTTCATGAATCATGAATACCAGGGAATGAGCGGGCTTGAAGCTTCTTTCAACAATTATCTTGAAGGAGAGGAAGGCCTCCAGCAAGTTCGCCGCGATCGCAACAATCAAATCCGGGAGATGATCGGTGCGCCGCGCAAGCAGCCTCAAATGGGTAATAATATTGTCACTACCCTTGATGCCGACATTCAGGCCATCGTTGAGGATGAACTTAGAAAAGGTATTGAGCGCACTTCCTCAAAGCGAGGCGTAGCGATCGTCATGGATCCGAAAACCGGAGCAATTAAAGCGATGGCGAACTACCCGACTTTCAATCCAAACCGGCCTGCCAGCTCGCCGGGGGAAAATCGCCGGAATTTTGCCATTTCGGATGAAATTGAGCCGGGGTCTACCTTCAAGCTGGTGACCAGTATTGCTGCCTGGGAAGAAGGTGTCGTAGATTATGATGAAGTTTTTGATACTCCCGAATCCGGCGTCAAGGAAATACACGGCCAGACCATGCGGGACCACGATCCGCTCGGGTCGATGACTTTTCCGGAGGTGATTCAAAAATCCTCTAACATCGCGACTTCGGAAATTGCCATGCGGCTCAAGCCGGAAGTGCTGTATCAATATAGCCGCAACCTGGGTTTCGGAACTCGCACCAACGTAGGCTTGCCTAATGAAGAAACCGGCAGATTGCACCGGCCGTATCAATGGTCTCGTGTGACACAGCCTTGGCTATCCATTGGATACGAGGTTCAGGTGACCCCAATCCAGATGCTGCAGGCTTATGGGGCACTGGCCAACGATGGCGCCATGATGCGCCCCTATATTGTCGATCGTGTGGAAGATGACCGGGGCAAGACCATTAAGCAAACCCGGGCTAAAAAAATACGACAGGCTATAGATCCTGAAACCGTAGAGCAACTTAAGCCTGTATTCGAAGGTGTTGTCTCTGACTCCGGCACGGCAAGCTATGCCAGTATTGAGCATCTGTCGATAGCGGGCAAAACCGGAACGGCACAAAAGTTTGAAGATGGCAGGTATCAATCCCGATACCGGGCTTCATTTGTTGGTTTTTTCCCGTCTGAGGATGCTCGCTATGTTACGTTCATCATGCTCGATGAACCTCGTTTGAGTTATTACGGGGGATTCACAGCTGGTCCGATTTTTAAAGGTATTTCCGAACGGCTTATCGGTCTGGATGATGACTGGAACCTCCAACCGGAACCCGATTATGAAGAGCCGGAACGCATAGTTCCGAAAATTGCCGGATTCTCTCAGGATGATGCCGCAGGGTTTTTAAGCGGGCTGAATGTAAACTTTAGTACTGAGGGGCAAGGTCAGTGGGTGACCGGTCAGATACCGGAGGCCGGTGAACGGATCAGACCGGGGCAATCCATTGTGCTTCAGCTTGCCGGTATGGATCGCGAAGAAGGTGAAAATGCCGGCCGCGTTCCCGATGTCACCGGAATGAGTATGCGAAGAGCGATCCATGTACTGCGCAACGCCGGATACGAGGTGCAGCCAATCGGCTCAGGCACTGTGGGTAACCAATATCCCGAAAAAGGAACCGCCTATTCTGATGGGCGGACCGTTACTATTCGAGGACGAACCAGCGAATTAACGGGACTGATAGAATCGGGACTATGACGATAAAAGAACTCATATCAATTTGTCAGCCATTTAAAGTGGTGCCCGCGAACCCGCCGGATCACGAAGTAGGAAAGCTACATCTGGACTCCAGAAAGGTTGCCGAAGGAGATGTGTATATCGCATTAAAGGGAACGCAAGCCGACGGCCATCAATACGTGCCGGGCGTTGCAATGAAAGGGGCTGCCGCAGTTGTTGTTGACCGTCTTACGCCGGGACTGGACAAAACCATTCAAATTGTGGTTAAAAACACCCGGGACGTTGCCGGTCACCTCTTTCAGGCTTTTGCAGGATATCCGGCGAAAGATATGACCCTCATCGGAATTACCGGCACCAACGGTAAAACTACCGTGGCTACGCTGGTTCATCAGGCGCTCAGACAAAAAGGTATTAAAACCACGTTGATCGGCACGGTGGATACCATCATCGGTGATGAACGGCAACAAAGCCGCCTGACGACTCCCGGCCCTGATGAGCTTGCTGAAATTTTCGCGAAGAGTAAAGCTCAAGGCGTGACCCATGTGGTGATGGAAGTCTCATCACACGCCCTCCAACAACGGCGTACGCATGGGCTAAACTTCAAACTCGCGGCCTTTACGAACCTCTCTCACGATCACCTCGATTATCACAGAGATGCCGGTGAGTATCTTAGGGCAAAGCGATATCTGTTTGATAAACTTTCCGAAGACGCCCATGCCATCATCAACTCCGATGATGAGGTTGCCCGTGATATGATTGGCTTTACGCAGGCAAAAGTGAAGTTTGCCGGATTTAAGGACAAAAACGCTGAAATCATCCGGACCGACTCTTCGGGTACCGCAATTCGGTGGCAAGGTACTGACCTGGAAAGCCCGCTCATCGGCCGGTTCAATGCCTCGAATCTACTTATTGCCGCATCCCTGCTCCATAGTCTTGGGTATCGTCCTGAGGAAATAGCGGAACTGATCCCGCATTGCCATGGAGCCGAAGGCCGCCTTGAGCAAGTCGGTGATGGAAAGCCTGTTATTCTTGTCGACTACGCACACACGCCTGATGCACTTGAAAATGTCCTCCAGGCTATTGTATCCGTAAAAGAACCTGATGAAAAGCTGAGCGTGGTTTTCGGATGCGGAGGAGACCGCGATGCAACCAAGCGCCCTCAAATGGCCCGGATTGCTGAAGAGCATGCCGACTACATCTATGTTACCTCCGATAACCCCCGAACTGAAAAACCGGAAGCCATCATCAGCGATATTCTTAAAGGGTTCAGTAAATCCGCCCGATATAAGGACGAACCCGACCGGCATAAAGCCATCGAAATGGCGGTTCGGGAAGCACCTGAAACCGGCATCGTGTTGATTGCCGGTAAAGGGCACGAAACCTATCAGGAAGTGCACGGCGAGCGACATCACTTGGATGATCGCGAGGAGGCCGAAAAAGCATTGGCTTCAAGATCCACTCGCAACGGAAAGGAGGTCAGCTGATGCTATATTTCTTGCTTGAATGGATTAAAGAGACGTTTGATCCCGCAGGATTCGGGGTTTTCCCGTTTATCACGGTAAGAAGCGCTCTGGCAGCTGCAACAGCATTTCTGATCAGCGTGATCATCGGCAAAAAAATGATTACATGGCTGGGGCGTATGCAACTCCGTGAGACCATCCGCGACGATCTCAACCTTAAAGGGCATGAGGAAAAAGGCGGAACACCGAGTATGGGCGGGTTGATTATACTTTTTGCAATCATTTTCTCTGCCCTTCTGTGGATGGAGCCGACCAACATATACACATGGCTGATCATCTTTGTAACACTGGTATTGGGAATTGTTGGCTTCGTGGATGATTACATTAAAATCATCCTGAAACACAAAGAAGGCCTTGCCGGCCGGTTTAAAATAATCGGGCAGGTCAGCGTGGGAGTTATCCTTGGATCCGTACTCTATTTTTACCCCGATTTTTCGGAATACAACACCCTGAGTACAGTCCCTTTCTTTAAAGATGTCAATATTGATTATGCCATCTTCGGCGAAACTCTTGGCTGGCTGATTTACATCCCGGTGTGCGTATTTATCATCACCGCGCTCAGTAATGCAGTTAACCTGACCGACGGACTTGATGGCCTCGCCAGCGGTACG
The DNA here is from genome assembly GCA_007135115.1 of Balneolales bacterium. Classification (GTDB taxonomy): domain Bacteria; phylum Bacteroidota; class Rhodothermia; order Balneolales; family Natronogracilivirgulaceae; genus SLJN01. Next base: position 1,837 of record SLJN01000372.1, on the reverse strand, counting down.
GCAGCTATCGCCGGAATGGGATTGGGAATCCTGGCCTACGTCTCCGGTCGTGTCGACTTTTCTGACTTTCTCGACATCCTCTATCTGCCGGGTACCGGTGAGCTTACCGTTTTCTCCGCAGCTCTTGTAGGGGCCTGCTTCGGTTTTCTGTGGTACAACTCCTATCCGGCACAAGTTTTTATGGGCGATACCGGCTCTCTTGCTATCGGCGGTGCAATCGGAGGAGTTGCCCTGATGATCCACAAAGAATTGCTGCTACCCATTTTATGCGGGGTCTTTTTCATGGAGACTCTCTCGGTCATTATGCAGACCGCCTATTTCAAATACACCCGATACCGCTACGGAGAAGGCCGGCGACTCTTTTTGATGGCTCCTATTCATCATCATTTTGAGAAAAAAGGGTGGACGGAGCCGAAAATCGTGGTCCGGTTCTGGATCATCGCCATTTTGTTGGCTGTATTGACCATCATAACGCTGAAGCTACGATGACCGAAGTGCAAAACCGAAATATCGTCGTGATCGGTGCTGCTCGCAGCGGAGTAGCGGTAGCAGAACTGTTGGCCGCAGAAGACGCCCGTGTATTTGTTACGGATGCCGGTAAGATTCCTGATGAAGTCAAAATCCGGTTTGATCAATCCGGCATTGAATACGAAGAGGGTGGCCATTCTGATCGCTCCCGAAATGGGGATTTCGCGGTTGTAAGTCCGGGCGTGCCCGATGAAGCGCCTTTGGTTCAGTTTTATATGAATGACGGCAATCGCATTTATTCCGAAATTGAAGTAGCCGGATGGTTTTGCAAAAGTCCGGTTATCGCTGTGACCGGAAGTAATGGAAAAACTACCGTCGTAGAGTGGATCGCCCACATGTGGCGGCAGGATGGCAAAAAAGTTCTGGTGGCCGGTAACATCGGAAAAGCTTTTTCTGAAATCGTCCCCGAAACGGCTCCCGATACCACGGTTATTCTGGAAGTCAGCAGTTTCCAGCTCGATCACATCCATGATTTCAAGCCCGAAATATCGGTGCTGCTGAATATCACTCCGGATCACCTTAATCGATATAAAGGATCATTCGAACTCTATGCCGCATCCAAAATGCGGATATACAGCAACCAGGATGAACAGGATAAACTGATCTACGGCTACGATGATCCGCTTCTGCGCCGGCGGTTTGAATCGGAAACCGTGCTGCCGGAGTTGCTTGCTTTTTCCGCCGATGGCCGTGTTGATCACGGAGCCGGTGTTTTAGATGAACAGATGATGTTTTTTGAGAATCAATCACAGGAGGTACTGATGCAACGATATGAAGTTGGATTGCCGGGCAGGCACAATCTGTCAAACGGATTGGCTTCCGCCTTGGCCGCACGCGCGTTCGAAGTCAATGATGAATCGATTCGCGAGAGTCTTCGAAAGTTTCAGGGTGTAGAGCACCGTCTCGAGATGGTAGCCGAACTCGACGGCGTTCGCTGGTACAACGACAGCAAAGCAACCAACGTCAATTCGGTTTGGTTTGCCCTCGGCAGTTTCGATTGCCCGATGGTTTTGATCATGGGTGGCCGCGATAAAGGCAACGATTACAGTGAGATCAAACCGTTGATTCGCGAAAAAGTGCACACCATTATCGCGATCGGCGAAGGCAAGGATAAAATTGAAGAACAACTCGGCGATGTAGCGCCCAACTTTTATAAATCCGATGCCATGGATGAAGCTGTAGCTGTGGCTCATCGATCGGCAAAACGCGGCGAAGTTGTACTGCTGAGCCCCGCATGCGCTTCTTTTGATATGTTCGACAGCTACGAACAGCGCGGAGACACCTTCAAAAAACTGGTAAAACAGCTCTG
>SLJN01000064.1 GCA_007135115.1 Balneolales bacterium | reverse complement strand
TAGTTTTCTTAATCAAATCAGAATGCAAAGCAGCTACGCCGTTAACCTTATGCGATCCGCAAATACCGAGCGTCGCCATTTGTACCATCGGTTGTTCGCCTTCGCTTACAATCGACATGCGGCGTACGCGGTTTACATCATCACCGAGTGTAGCCCGAACATGATTCAGAAATCGTTTATTGATTTCATAAATAATCTGCAGGTGTCGCGGTAACATGTGTCGGATCAGGCTTACCGGCCATTTTTCAAGAGCTTCCGGTAACACGGTGTGATTCGTATAGGCAAAGGTTTTGGTCGTAATTTCCCAGGAAGTTTCCCAATCCAGACCCTCTTCATCAAGCAGGATACGCATCAACTCCGGTATTGCGAGGTTCGGGTGGGTATCATTGCATTGGATGGCTACTTTTTCCGGTAGTTTGCGCCAGTCGTTGTTTTTCTTGCGGAATCGGCGCATGACATCTCGCAATGTAGCAGCCACAAGAAAGTATTCCTGCTTGAGCCTGAGCTCCTGACCAACAAAAACCTTGTCATTCGGATAAAGTACACGTGAGATATTCTCGTGCAACTGAATATCTCGTATCGCATTGATGTAATCACCCTGATTAAAACTCGGCAAGTCCAGCGATTTCGCGGATAGAGCTTTCCAGAGCCGGAGGTTATTGACAACATCGTTACCATAGCCGGGGATAGGAGTGTCGTAAGCCATAGCGTTAACGACCTGAGTGTTTTCCCAACGGTAACGGGTGTGTCCGTCACTATCCTGATAGGGCACGGATTCACCGTAAAAATGCACCGGGTAGTTAATTTTCGGGCGACCCAGATCCCAAGGGTTGCCATATCGCAACCACAGATCGGCAGCTTCTACCTGCTGACCGTTTTGGATCCGCTGGTAAAACATCCCGTAATCATAGCGGATACCGTACCCGTAACCCGGTAGTCCCATGGTGGCCATGGAGTCCAGAAAACAAGCAGCCAGTCGGCCAAGACCTCCGTTGCCAAGTCCCGCATCCCATTCACTGTTGCGAATTTGATCATAATCCAGACCCAATTCTTCCAGCGCTTCTTTGACCTCTTTTTGAATACCGAGGTTAATCAGCGAGTTATCGAGCAGACGCCCGATCAGATACTCCATTGATATGTAGTAGACCCTTTTCACATCCTGCTCATAATACTGTCGTTGGGTTTCGAGCCAGCGATCATGCAGGCGGTCCAGAACCGAAAAAACTACAGAGCGATAATAATCCCAGTCTGTTGCTGAAAAGTTATCCTTGGCCAGCGTATGGCGCAGATGTCTCTGGAAGTCCATCTTGATGGAATCTTTGTCCATCCCTTTGTAGAGTTCATAATTTGCTTCAGCCATAATAGAAAATGATTAAAAATGAGTGACTAAATATATAATAAGTTCCTTTTCCCGGCTACAATTTAACAAATCTTTAGGGAAGTTGGGTCAGGTGACTAAGAAAAACTCATAATCGGAAGGGGCTCCTGATAGCAGTTTTGAGTTTAATCCATTCGATAAATTCCGGTATCAGGATGGAAGTTTGGAGGCGTTAGGTTAGAGGGGTAGTCATGATCCATAAACAGGTTCAGTGCATCTGCGGCAGCCATTTCCTGATCGAATAATCCGTACACCGCAGATCCGCTTCCGCTCATGGCAGCATAAACGGCACCCAGCTCATACAATTGATCTCTGATGTCGCCAATTTCAGGAATTCGTGGGATTACCGCTTGTTCCAAATCATTGAAAATCATGTAACGCCAATCCTCAATGGAGGTCTCTGTCAGAGTTTGTTGGAGGTCAAACTCTGGTTCGGGATTCGGTTGGCAAAGTTGATAAGCATCGGCAGTACGGCTTGATTTATTCGGGAATACGGTTACGATCCAGGCATCCGGCTGAATGGGAAGGGGAGTGATTTCATTACCAATCCCACTTGCGATGCCGGTTTCCCCGCGGATGAAAAAGGGTACATCAGCACCGAGTTGAACGCTGAGGTCGGCGAGGTCAGCATTCGAAAGACCGAGGCCTGCCATTTTATTGATCATCCGGATGATTGTGGCGGCATTGCTGCTCCCTCCGCCAAGCCCTGCGGCATGGGGAATGTGTTTTTCCAGATCGATGGCCAGTCGGGAGTCAAAATCAGCATACTTTTGCAGATGCCGGATCGCCTGTATCACCAGATTGGATTCATCTGAGGGAATAGTATCGATGTTGAGTTCTAAGGAAAGCTCATCAGCAGGAGAAACGGAAAACCGGTCCGACCATTCAATGAAGCAAAACCCCGTAGAAATTTGATGATATCCGTTCGGCAATCGGTCCAGAACCTGAAGGCCCAGGTTAATTTTTCCGTATGAGCGGGCAATCCAGGTTGGATTTTCAGGATGATTCATGATCTAAATATTCATCTTTAATTTGAAGCATATATTCATGGGCAGCATCGTGCTCATTGGGGATTTTTCCATCGAGAATGGCCTGCTCAATAGCTTTTTTAATTTTGCCCACGGCGGGACCCTCGGTAAGGTTGAGGGTTTGCATGATTTCTTTGCCATCAATCGGGGGTTGCCAGTTGCGAAGCCGGTCTTTTTCGGCGACCTGGTGTACTTTTTTCTCAACAAGATCGAAGTTTTTCAAAAAACGGCGAACTTTCTTGTCATTCCGGCTGGTGATGTCGGCGCGGCAAAGCGTCATTAAATCCTCAAGGTCTTCCCCCGATTCCACAATCAACCTGCGGATGGCACTATCGGTAACTTCTTCATCAACCAAAGCAATGGGGCGCAGGTGTAGGCGAACCAGTTTTTGAACGTAGCGCATACGATCATCCATCGGCAGTGAGAGCCGCCGGAATATTTTTTTTACCCATTTTGATCCGAGCGCATCATGACCGTGGAAGGTCCAGCCAATGCCTCTCACAAATCGCTTTGTCGGCGGTTTAGCGATATCGTGGAGAAGTGCTGCCCACCTCAGCCAAAGATCATCAGAAACCTCGGCTACATTGTCTAATACCTGAAGTGTATGCCAAAAGTTGTCTTTGTGGCCAACACCTTCGCGAATTTCAACACCATGTAAATTGACGAGTTCCGGGATGATATGATTAAGCAACCCCGTATTGAATAAATACACAAACCCTTTTGAAGGTATCGGGGCGGATAAGATTTTATTCAGCTCCTCGGTAATGCGCTCTTGAGAAATGATAGAAATTCGGTCAGCCGACTCCAGTATTCCCGCATAGGTTTTGGGAGCAATCGAAAAATCGAGCTCGGTAGCAAAGCGTATGGCCCGCATCATGCGGAGCGGGTCGTCACTAAAAGTTTGAGCGGCGTCAATAGGGGTTCTGATGAGACCGGCTTTCAAGTCTTTTAAGCCGTCGAACGGGTCGACCAGTTCACCAAAGTTTTCTTCATTCAACGAAAACGAAAGGGCGTTAATGGTAAAATCCCGCCGGCGTTGATCGTCTTCCAGCGAGCCTTCTTCTACGGCTGGTTTTCTGGAATCTTCTCTGTAACTTTCCGTTCGGGCCCCGACAAATTCAAGATCAAAACTGTTAAAGCGTAAATGTGCCGTACCGAATTTTTTAAACGTGTTCACCCGGTCAATTTCTAACAGTTCGGCTACTTGCTGCGCCAATTTGATACCCGAGCCGACCGTTACAAAGTCGATATCAGCAAAGTTTGCGGAACTTTTTCTTTCAAGTAAATAATCACGGACATAACCTCCAATTACATATACCGGTTGATTGCAAAGCTTAGCTGCTTTACTAACTGTTTTAAATAATTTTAGATGTTCCTGAGGTATTTGGTCCAAAAGACACTTTTTTAAATTCAAGAAATATGCGAATACTCACGCAAAACGAAGCTGAGTTATAATACGCGTATGGGCATTTTTAAGAAAATGACTCAAGCTCAAAGCGACCGCGCCAAAAAAGCTATTTTGATTAGCCTTGGGGTATCGTTTGTAGCTTTTGGTCTCAAGTTTACAGGTTTTCTTATCACCGGTTCAAGTAGTGTTTTTTCGGATGCTGCTGAATCTTTTGTGCACCTGTTCGCTGTGGGTTTTGCTACGTACGGGTTATACATGAGTCGCAAACCCGCCGATGAAGACCATCACTACGGTCATGAGCGGATTGGGTTTTTCTCGGTGGGCATGGAAGGGATGTTAATACTGGCAGCCGGGCTTTTGATTATTTACCGATCGGTCGAGAGCATGATTTTCGGAATTGAGGTGCACCAGCTTGGTACTGGTATCATCATCATTACATTATCAGCGGTAGTCAATCTGTTATTGGGGCTTTATCTGGTGAGGACCGGTCGACGAGAAAACGACATGATTCTGGTCGGAAACGGCAAACACACACTAACCGATGTTTACACCAGTAGCGGTGTCGTCATTACTTTGGTACTCGTAGAGTATTCAGGTATTTTGATTTTTGATGCGCTTGTTGCGATTGGTCTTGCGTTATTTATAATGTATGAAGGGAAGAAACTGATATCATATAGCCTGCAGGGTTTAATGGATCAGCGAAACCCGGAGCAGCACCAACAAATACTGAACGTGTTGCGGAGTGAACTGCCTGAAAAGGTGAAAGGTTGGCATAACCTGCGCCACAGAACAACCGGAAAAACCACATGGTTGGAGTTACATCTCTCATTTAACAAAGATATAACATTGGATGAGGCGCACCGGCAGGCTACAGTGTTGGAAAAAAAGATCATGAAATCGATAAACGGGGATGCAGTCGTGACCATCCACACAGAACCTGAAGAAACACAAGAAAAAGCTCATAAGATTCTCAAAGGCATTAATGATAATGAAGACCTTGAGCGGCATTTTTAATTTTTTTGTATTCTTCCCCGTTGATTTTCTTGTTAATAAATAAAAGTTGCCTATATTTATTCGTTAAACCTTCATGGGATAAATTTGATCAAATATGGAGTTACCTAAACGATGGTTGATTGCCACCGATGGTTCCAAGTACGCGGAGATGTCTGTTGATTATGCTGCAGGTCTTTACGGGGCAATTCGACCAAAACCAGAAGTTACATTATTACATGTGATTCCGGATCCCACGGACTCACAGAGCCGCAATCCAATGACGGCTCTTACCAAAGAAAAAGAGCACGGCAAGCAGCTGTTGAAAAATGCAAAAGACAAATTTGCACAAGCTGCAGGAAAAGCGGATACAGTCCATACGATGGTTGCCATTGGTGAACCTCGACAAGTAATTGTCGAAATCGCCAAGGGTAATAAAACCGACCATATTATTATGGGGGGATCGGATTATAGATGGAGAATAACCGACTTGCTGTCAGGTGGGGTTACGAACTACATTCTTCACCACCTGCAGTGTGTGATTACGGTCATTAAATAGTAAACGACCGGTAGATTGAGTATCTACCGTCGTTATTTTTTGGTAAAAAGGTCTTGTACTTCTTAGAGCACAAGACCTTTTTTCTTACAGGCACTATTTAAGTTTAAGCTTAGAATGGTCGCCGATATGGATTTCACCTTCCGTTTTAGCAACTTCGGCATGCCTTCCTATGGTGGATCGGTCAAGTTTTGAGTTTTCAACTTGTGCATGATCCTGTAGAATACAGTTGCCGAGAGTACTGTTTTTCACTATGGCATTTCGCCCGATGCTGGCATAAGGCCCGATCTCTGATCCTTCGATTCGTGCACCCTCTCCGATATGCACCGGTGGATGAATGCGGGTGTTATGGTTGATTTGTTTGTAATCGGCATCCTTGAATTCCTTTTCAATAATAATTTTTGAAGTATCCAGCCATGCGGGGATGGTTCCGCAGTCGAGCCACTCATCGACGGTAGCAGGTTTGAAAACTTTGCCCTCTTTTAACATCCGGTCGATAGCATCGGTGAGTTGGAATTCATTTCCATGACCCCGGATATCGTTATCCATGATATACTTAAGATGCTTGCGAAGTTCCTCACCTTTCTTGAAATAGTAAACGCCTATTATGGCAAGATTTGAAATGGGTTCGGAGGGTTTTTCGACAAAGCCGGTAATTTTGTCTCCCTCTTCGACAGCCACACCAAACCGGGAGGGATCGTCGACTTTTTTGAGCCAGATAACACTGTCTGCTCCTTCGATACTGACTTTTTCACTGGTATCAAAAAGCGTGTCGGCAAATACGACAATGACCTCTCCCTCAAGGGCGTCGGCGGCACAGTAAACGGCATGGGCTGTTCCCAAAGCTTCATCCTGATAAAAGAATCGGGAAGCAGCTCCGTTTCGTTTGCTAAGCGAAGTGAGTTGTTCTTTTACTTCATCACCGAAATCTCCGAGAACGTAGGCGATTTCGGTTATATCGGCATCCAGGGTTCGCTTAAAGGTTTGTACTATGCGCTCTACTACCGAAATTCCTGCGACTGGCAGTAAGGGCTTCGGCGTAGTATGGGAATGCG
>SLJN01000093.1 GCA_007135115.1 Balneolales bacterium | reverse complement strand
CACCAAATTTCAAATAAATTCCAATAGCTAATTTCCAATTAACCAAACAAGCTACGGCAACCGCTTGGAATTTCGAAAATTGAGCACTGGAGCTTATTTGTAATTTGCAATTTGGTCATTATGATTTAACCCTTTGCGTCCATTGCGACATTGCGGTTTCATTCCTTTTAACCACAGGGGTCGCAGAGGTAATTAGGGGATCCTGCGGACACTGTCAGATTTGAATACTAATACCCGACAGCGTCCATCGGAACTGTCGGCGTTTGAGATTAAGACCGCAACTTGCGATGGACCCAATCTTCTAATTTTCAATCTTCAATCTGTAATTTGTAATTTCAACTCCACACACTCCATCCGGTAGCTTTTCATTGTGGATTCCCGAAACGGATTAACTTCCTACCCCACAGGGATAATCTCTTTGCAGAAGAACTACGGCAAAAAATCCCGCGGGTCCACCCACGTGTAGCCGGCCTCCCGCGCCAGCTCATCCAGAAAATATTTATGACCGGCGCCGACGACCACCAGCACCCGTTCCGGATTCTTTTCGGCGAAAGCCTCCTCCAGGTAGTCGAACATCCGCTCATTGCGGCTCCAATATTTGTCGACCTGGCGCGCGCCCGCATCGCGGTAGGTCACATTCTCACGCATGTCGACCTCGTAGACCCAGTGCTGGAGGCGCAGCCACTCCGGTGAGTTGGCAAACCGAAGGTGCTCTTCCAGGGAGCCAAAATGCTGACTGTTGTGCTCCTGGAACTCGGTGCGCTGGACAAGTGAGGCGCGAATACCTGAAAGCGCCCTGAGGCTGCCGGAGGTAACGCCGTCCATCAATTCATCAAAAATAAACCACCGGGTGTCCTCGCCCTGATAGTCGAACAGCACCACCTCTTCCACACCATTTTTCCGGGCCGCCGGAAAACCGAGCAGGGCCATTTCATGATCTTCATAACGGTTGAACACCGAGTCCACCTCGGGATGATCCCGCAGTTCCGGGCAGGTGGCCTGCTGATCATGGTAAAGCGCATTTGGCAGATCCCGATTCAACAGATAGGCTTTGGCGTGCCGGCAAGGGTCCCCGCCGGGCCCACCGAGCAACGAATCGACCTGGTTGCGGCTCATGTCCCATTGACCTGAAAGCTCGTCAAGAGGAAGATCAGGGCGGTAGTCGCGACCCCGGCCGGGTTCCCACTCTTGCGGCAGATGTTCGACCACCAGCATGTCGGGTTCAAAACCGGCCAGCGCTCCGGCGGCTCGGTCAAACGCCTCATCAGAAAAGTCGTGCTCACGCTGGTTGAAGTGAATGGAGCCCAGGATAAGAATCTCCGGCTTGCCATCTTCGCCGTCGATGGTGCCCTCGTAGGCAGAGGCGTCAAAATCGTCCTGACCCTCAGTCAGCTCATCGATGGGGGTGGGGCTACCCCAGAAGGCGGACCAGATCCATAGAGTCGTTCCAAGTAGCAGCGTGGCGATAGCGGCCAGGATGATGTATATCCATTTACGCATAAGGCGGATCAGTTGATTTTTGTTAGCAATTTCGGCCATCGTACGTTCGCAGAACAGCGAAGTTGCAGATCCGTGTCTTCCATTGACAGATGTTTTTAGCCGCGGATTTTCGCGGATACAACGCGGATTGTATGTGTTGATATTTCAACAACATAGCCAGAGTTCTTCCTGGTTAATAAATTGAAGAAATTTTCAATTGAACCTAATTACCTGTCACCTCAACAATAGTGCACCGGTACGGGGGATTAGGAGCTTCCATTGACAGATTTTACTAACCGCGGATCCGCCGAAAGTCGGACAAGTTTTACGCGGGTTGAACGCGGATTTTATATGGTGATATTTCAACAACATAGCCAAGGTTCTTCATGGTTAAATAATGAAGAAATTTTCAATCTTTAATCTTCAATTTTCAATTGAATCTAATTACTTGTCACCTCAACAATAGTGCACCGGCACGGGGGATTAGGATCTCAGAATGAGAAGCCTGTATAGCTCTTCCTGGTCAACCGGTTCGGAGATTTCTCCCGGTTTATATTTATGATGGCTTGATCCACCATGTTGTAGGTTCGCTCAGAGATGTATCGGGATGATCCCATACCATCTGAAGATCATTTGCTTGTATATTAATCCTTATCCCGTAGGGACGGTACCGACCGCAACCTCCCAGCCGGAATTTTTATAGGTTAGCGTTTTTCTTCTAATAGCGATTACCCTAAGGATAGTGGCTTTGCTAAAATCTTTGCCCCGTAGGGACAACCTATTTGTAGAAATCGTCGCTCCCCCCATGATAACCGAGTCCCGAAGGGACGGTTGGGCCAATGCTACAACATCATCCCTTTTGAGGATTGGGCTGTGTGTTTCCTTAATTATTTATTTATGATTTCAACTTGGGAGCTATCATTTCCGGATCGTCCCTGACGGGACTCGGTAGCCGTGGGGCGGGCTGTATTATCTACAAATAGGGCCGACCCTACGGGTCTCATCGAGATGGGTGACGAGCAAGTAATTTATGTACTGACTTCTCAGCCAGTCCGGTTTGATTAAAAATTGAAGATTACAGATTGAAGACCTTCCAATCTTCTAATTTTCAATCTTCAATCGGTAATCCCAAACTGGATAAACACTGAAGTAGGAAAAAGCTAAAATGATTTAAACCCTTGCGCCCGTTGCGTCATTGCGGTTTCATTCTGTTTAACCACAACAACTCCAAACATTCCTTCTTTCCGCCCTCCCAGCTTCGAGTATCAGCGGGGTCGAGCGTAATCTTGTTGGCTACCTCATCCAGATGAGCTACCAGCATATAATCAATATATTGAGATTGCAGCCATTCATTGGCCTCCGCTTCGGTTTGGAAAGCATAAATGATACTGCCGTTATCCACGATGAACCACGGATAATCTTCGGACCAGTACTCTTCATGAAATTGCCATTTTTGTGCCATAGCGAATTTTATTAGGTTAGTTTGATTCCAGGTTACAACAGCTGGATGTTAATCGCAACGTGATATTTAACAGGGGTTTGAGGACTATTCCAAACTGTTTACACAACACTACAGGAGATCGCTGACATGAAACAATACCACTTCAAAGAGAAACTCATCAATACCATCCGCCCGCAAATGCAGATTGCCATGAATATGGGCTTTTCTACCGACTGGAGGTGGGATGGTTTATCGTGATAAAAACAACCCGAACTCCCATCTGACGGTTAAAGAGCGGGAAAAGCCGTCGTTTCCAGCGAAGATCGTGTCCGAGCGCGGTCTGATAAAAGGTAACGTGCTGGATTTCGGTTGTGGACTGGGGAAAGACCTTAATTATTTCCGGAATAAAGGGTTTGAGGTAACAGGCTATGATCCGCATTATGCCCCGGACTATCCGGATGAGTCGTTCGATACCATCCTCTGCTTTTACGTGCTCAATGTACTTTTGCCCGAAGAACAGGCCGACGTGCTGATGGCCGTTTCCGAACTCTTGAAACCGGACGGAAGTGCCTATTATGCCGTGCGTCGCGACATCAAACGCAACGGCTTCCGCTACAACCCGAAGCGGGAGATTGCAGCCTACCAGTGCAATGTGAAGCTACCGTTCCGAAGCATTTTCCGAAACAAATACTGCGAAATATATGAGTATCGCCGCTTGACGGACGCCGCCACAACGGGCGGCACTTTTGAACTGCTCACCGAGTCCGCAACGGCTTATGCCGGGTTGATTAATGACGGAGCTACACCCTACGCGTTTGTCAGGTCCAAACGCGATGCCGGGGATTATTTTCAGCTCTCTCTTCACGAACAGCGCGCCTGCTGGCTGGTGGTAAACCGCGTGAAATGGATTCTGGAAAGGCGGTTTGGGGCCCAGAGTAATAATGTTAATTTCTCAGCCGGGCAGGGCGCCGACTCCACGCACACGATAACGATTGAATTTGAATGAGGCTGCAATGGCTGAACGGAGTATCATACAACAGCTAAAGAAACTGAATACCGACCGCACCCCGCAAAACTGGGATGGACGCTCGCGGGGGCAGGCGCCGCACAAGCCGTTTTTGCTGTTGAGTGTGGCGGACGGCGTAGAGCAGGGGTGGATCACCAGCAACCGGATTGAACTCAACCAGGAGCTGATTGAAACGTTCCGGCTCTACTGGAATGGGGTGATGGGCGGGGAAAAGGTGACGACGATCGCACTGCCGTTTTTCCACATGCAGAGCGAGCCGTTCTGGGATCTTCGTTATCGTTTCGGTGCCCAACCTTATAAGACTTCACCGTCGCTCGGCGGACTCCGCAGCCGGGTGGCCTATGCGGAAATGGCTCCGGAATTGTTTGAAATAATGCGCACCCCCGATGGCCGCCGGCAGATCCGCAACGTTTTGCTTGAGCGCTACTTCTCACCGGCAACCGCCGAACAACTTGCCGGCCTGATGAACTTTAATTCCCAAAGCTATGAATATGCCCGGCAACTGGAAGTTCTGGCCGCTGAACCATTCCAGGCCGATCACACCAAAGCAGAGGAGGCGCCTTACCGGACCGTAAAACAGCAGGTGCGGGGCGCCGGCTTTAGCTACCGCGTACGCAAGGCCTATGACTACACCTGTGCAGTATGCCGCTCACGACTGATTACACCGGAAGGCGCCACACTGGTAGACGGCGCCCACATCCTGCCGTTCCACCAATACCGAAATGACGATCCCCGAAACGGAATTTCGCTGTGCAAAAATCACCACTGGATGTTTGATCATGCCATGATTTCGGTATCTACCGAATATCGGATTCTGGTGTCGGACTGGGTGGAGAAAAACGATAATCGGGTGCCGGAGACAAAGCGGTGGGAAGGGGAATTTATCTTGTTACCGGAGGATGAGCGGTTGTGGCCGGTGAGGGAGGTGTTGGGAGTAATAAAAGATTGCAATTAAATGGGTTACTGGACATATTGGGTAAGTTGGATTTGGCCATCATAATAAGGAGTAACAAAGCGTGACATACTTGCATTCAAAGTGAAAACTTCAATCATCACTAAAACGTATTAAATGTTCGCATATCATCCTAAAATGGCATGTAACAGCGTATATTTACAGCGCATATAGCTAATTTAGCGAAAATGAAGATAAAATTTAGAGATCTATGGAAATATACAATGAATATTATGACAAGGTAATTAAGAGTAAAGTACTTGTCGGTGACATTAATTATAAAGAAGCACTGGAAAAACTGTTCCCACTTGTTGACAAATTTGAGGCTCAACGTAAATTATTGGATACAAAATTTTACCAGAGGCTAGAAAGAGATATTCTAAAGGGATGTATGATGCCTCCCGTAACAATTGCTTTTGTTGCAGACGAAATAAGTTCCATTACTGATATTAGTGGATTCGTTAAAGATAATATTTTCGAGGCTTATATTTTGGATGGTATCCAAAGGCTTAACACCTTGAAAAGAGCAAGCTCTCAAAGTGAATTTGATGAAAATAAAGAGCTACTACTAAACATAATCATATCCCCTTCAAAGGACATGCTACTTTATAGAATGATTACTTTGAACAATGGGCAAAAACCAATGACACCTCGTCATCAAATAGAAATCCTTACACAAGAATTGTTTGACTTTTCAGATTTAGAAATTGATGTTCAAAGTGAAAAAGAAAGATCCGAACAAGTTAAAAGAGGGGCTTTTAATTTAGGAGATATATCAAGGGGATATTTGGCTTTTTTGACGGATAGTGTGCACAATGAAAATAGTAAAATAATAGGTGAAAAAATGGATCAAATTCTTGTCGGAAGGATTTTAGATTCAAATATTCCAAACTCAGAAATCGAATTTAATGATACTTTAAAGTTAATTGATTCTTTGACTAACAATAATGAACGCAATAAAAAATGGTTTAAAACTTCAAATAATCTTATTGGATTTTGCGTGGGTATTAAAAAAAGCTATAATGATTTAAAACAAATCTCAGCGTCAGATTTTGAAGAGCAAATTGATAAATTCGAAGAAGCATTTAAAGCAATAAATCCATCAAAAGTTAATCTTGGGAAGTTTAGGAGGGAATTGTCAAAATACTTAATAGAGAATTATAGCAATATTGCTGAAAAAGATAGTGATGAACTCGTTGAAGAATTTGTTGAAATTACTGCTTGATTATGTCCAGGCTTTTTGAAATTGAAGAAAATGCAACTTCATCAATTAACCCATCAGAGGAATTTACCCTCAACGAAGATAAGCCGTCTAACTATAGATTATTAAGGCTTGTTGCGGGAGGGGTAGTTATTACCAATTTAGATACTGAAGAAAAAACTAATATTGAACAAAATTACCTTTCTCTATATTATGAATATGAAGATGGAGTATCTTTTGAGGACAATATTTGTCAGATTTTAAATGAATCAATAAGCTCAGAGGACTTAAAGAACTTTTTCTTTGACAGAAGATAT
>SLJN01000184.1 GCA_007135115.1 Balneolales bacterium | reverse complement strand
TGCGCTCACCGGAGTCGAGATCTTTGAGAACATAAGCAGGCGGTTCCTGCCGGGTTTCACTGCGCAACAGGAAGCGGTAGCCATCATCGGCATCTCCCAGTACACGAAGCGGGTATTCATAGTGATCATCCCGGCTTTCCCACACCCGTTCGGTTTCTTTGGTTTCAAGGTGGATGCGATCGATAAACGGACGTTCGCCCTCAGAGCTTAAACCGTCTCCGCGAAGATAAATCCAGTCTCCATCTTGCCTGCCCATCGGACTTCCGGGGTCGTCAAAATCATCTTCAACACTTCGGTCGAATAGCGAGTAAGCTTCATGGTCGTCATCATCAGGGTAGATCACCCAGGTGCGGGTCCAGCTGGCTGCGCGATACGGGTAGCGGTCAACTTCGGCGACGAGGGCACGGCCGTCATTTAACCAACGAGTTTCCCAGTAGCGATCTTCAAGGCTGATGAGTCTTTCGGCTTCATCAAAAGGATAGGGCAGTCTGTACAGATGCTCACGGTAATCGTCGTCATTTTCTGCATTTTCGGTCCATACGAGTGTTGCATCCTCGCCGCTTTGCCAGTGGGGATCTCGCGGACCGTTTCGCACTTCATAGACGGCCACATCCTCAGAAAGAGGCATGCTTGCAATGTGATCGGTCTTTTCACCATCCCGGTTCCAGATTTCCATTTCCCGGGGAAACCAGTCGTTTTGTCGCCACCAGTCGGGTACGATGAAAGAGTAGGGGCGCACCGTGCGGGATACAAATATATGCTCCCGATCCGGAGAGAGGCTCAGCTTGTCGAAAATAGCTGGTTCTCCGATCTGTTCTGTGGTGCCGTCTTCAATATTGAGCTCTTTTAGCTGAGAAGTAAAGTAGTATTCATAAAGATCTTCGTCGTGTTCATCCTTAAGAAGATCACGGAAGGTTCGAACGGGCGTTGCCTCATCATCCGCATCTTCGGTGGATGGTCCTTCCGGTACATCGGGGCGATCCGGTGCACTGCCGCGATTTGGTGGAATAAACTCGCACAGTAGATTTGTGTCATCAATAAAGGAACATGGACTGCCGGAAGCTGCATTAAGCGGACTGTTACTAACCTGAACAGGTTCCGTGTTGCCGGTTTCAACTTTCCATAAATAGATGCCGCTGTCATCGGTTTGTGTGAAAGTAAGGTATTCACCTCCGCCGGGCGTGAAGCGGATATCATCCAAACGGGCATCTTCCGGAAGATTTACTTCAATGGGATCGGAGCCGTCGGTCGGAACAAAGGTCAGCGCATTGACCGGTGCGGTGCGAGCGAGGGCAGGGCCATTGGTTTCGGGGTCAATGCGGTAGCCGGCCAGGTGTTTTCTGGGTCGTGCGATATCTTCGAGCTCGAGCATAGGCGGCCGGTGCATTAGCAGCAGATATTCACCGCCCGGACTAAGCTGTTGTCCCGGCAAACCAGGCCATTCAAGAATTTCTTTGACTTGTTGATTTGGGGTCTGGTAGGTGCCGTCATCGGCTTTTGCGACCCCGTTTAGCATCAGTAGGAGAAAGAGCGTTTTGGTAAAATAAATGAACACGTGCATCATCGTTTTTGAGTTGGAATAAGTTTTGTCAAAAGTAACAGGATAAGCTGCAAAAGCCAAGTTGGATCATATTGATCCCGTTTTAACAAGCATG
Organism: Balneolales bacterium; assembly: GCA_007135115.1. Classification (GTDB taxonomy): domain Bacteria; phylum Bacteroidota; class Rhodothermia; order Balneolales; family Natronogracilivirgulaceae; genus SLJN01. The sequence continues at coordinate 19,554 of SLJN01000184.1, read as the reverse complement.
ATTTTTTGATTTTAGGAATCGTAAAACTTTACAAGTCTTGGGATTATCTTTTTTGAACAGGAAGATAATGGTACCTTAACCAATATTATTAAATTAAATATGGTACCAAATATGGAACCGCACTACTTCGTTCATAATGAGCAAGGATAAGCTTCTTACGAAAGCAAAAAGCTCTACTGACAACTTTAAATTCAATGATTTAATAAAGTTAGCAGAACTATGTGGATTTGAGAAAAGAAGACAAAAAGGTTCACATGTAATCATAAAGCATAAAGCTCATGATGTGCTAATGAATTTTCAAAATAAGGGAGGGCAAGCCAAGCCCTATCAAGTTAAGCAGCTTTTAAAAAGTATAGAGGATTATAATCTATAAGTGGAATCAAAATGAACATCAATCAGAAATATAGTTTTAATCTCAGGTACAGCGAAGCAGATGGAGGATATATCGCATTGTGCCCTGAATTTCCCGGTCTTAGTGCATTCGGAGAGACTGCTGAAGAAGCAATAGAGGAAGCTAAAGAAGCTTTAGAGTTATTTATTGAAACCTATGAAGAGGAAAATAAACCCTTACCAGAGCCCAATTTTTCTAAAGATTATAGCGGCCAAATAAGAGTGAGGTTACCAAAATCTTTACATCAAAGGCTTGCTATGCAAGCGGAAGATGAAGGGGTGTCAATAAACACGCTTTTGATACATTATGTAAGTGAAGGCATCTCAGCTACTCAAACCGAGGATTCTTACAAGAGTATGATTCAAGAGTTTATTGAATCATATAAAGCGAGTGGATGATTTTTTAAGTTACGCCGAAATCCATCTCATTTTTTCTGAAAATATCCTATAAGCGGGTCATTCACCCATTTAAACTTCAGCGTAGATTTCATCGCAAGTTTCAGACGCTCTCCTGTTGATAGATGATAAGGCTTGCGCGGATAAGAGCCGGACTCGATCAGCGCTTGCTCAAGTTCACTGATTCGGTCAAACTTCTCGGCTATTCGGTAGGCTTCATCAACAATCTCATCTCCGTAAGTATGGAGTAAGTAGCGCATGACCGTTTGTTTACCGCGGCTGTATTTGCGGTTATCCAGGGCGCTTCGGGTGATGAGTTCATCTGACATTTTTGACCACACGGCAAGCGGCTCGGGTTCAAAACGAAGAGGCTGATCAATTTGCAGGGTGCGCAGAAATTCTTGCAGGCCGGAATCGGTTACCTCGGGGCCGACGACCAGATCCAGTCCGGCATTGGCCCGCCAGAACATACCCCCGTTGCTGATGCCTTCAAAGAAGAACAGAAATGCGTGCAGTTCCTTCGGCTGATAGGTTTTTGCTTCAAACCAGTTGCCGCGGGTAGTACGCTCCAGGTTTTCCTCGGTGGTAGTTTTTTGCAACCATACCTGTTGATTTCTCAGAATGATCGGCACTTTATGTTCCTCGATAGCCTGGAGATTGGCCTTCAGAAAATCCGGCATCAGGGTGTTGTCATCTTCAAGGATAGTGGTGTAGGGTGCGCCGGTAAAGCTGCCGGATTCAAATGCACGATCAATATTTCCGGCTCCGCCGAGATTTTTGGAGTTTGCTTCGTATTCTATCCTCGGGTCATTCAGCGCTTCGACAACTCCTTTTCCTTCCTGCTCAGTGGAATCATCGATAACGATCGCTTTCCAGTTTTCCTCGGTTTGTTCCTGAATGCTTTTCAGTGCCCTTCGCAGCCAGGCTGTTCTTTTATAGGTCGGAACGCGAACTTCTACTATTGGGGGCTTACTCATGGAGCCGGTCGGCCGTGTTTTTAATTTCGGATTTGTATTGCCGGATTGAAGTTAACACATTTTGGCCAAATTGCATGGAGTGGGGGAGACAGATTGTTTTAACCGCGGATGAACGCGGATTTAAGCGGATCTATGAGGAAGCTCAGAATATGGTTGATTGAAGTTTTAATCATGGTGGTGTCGTCCATAAATCCTTATTAATCCGTCTAAAATCCGCGGTTAAAAAATCATACAATCAGATTCCCGTATACATGAACGGACTCCAGTAAAACGGTGCGGCTGTAGTCTCGTCTTCCAATAACCCCAGTTTTGCCTGTTGCAGGGCGCGGCTGTAAGAATATCCTTCGAGTAAGTGGGTGTAAAAGGATTTCATCAATGCAGAGGTGCTTGCGTCGCTAACTTGCCACATGCTGTAGATAAGGTTTCTGGCGCCGGCCTGATAAAAGGCGCGATTCAGGGATTGAATGCCTTCACCATAATCCAGCGGACCGTAGCCGGTATCGCAGCTGCTGAGCACAAGTAAATCAACATCCAAATCCAGCTGGGAAATTTCTGTGGCGTAAAGGTGGTCCGGCAATGTCGTACCGGGCTGGAAAAGGATGAGTGAGCTCAATTCCGGATCACGGGCATTGTAAATACCGTGAGTGGCAATGTGAAAAATGTCTGTTTGTGGAGGATCATGAAGTAGATCAAGGTGAGCATCCTGGTTCAGAAAGGTAGAATAAGTAAACCCGTTTTGATCATACAGATCCGAAATGTATTCAACTTCTGCTTTAGAGTGGGGCAGGGAATGAATGGTTTGCGTAATGTTGCGCGAAACATAGTCTGAATACAGATAAGACCCAAGTCCGGCTGTGGGCTCCTGGTCAAAAACCGGCGCCATGCTAACAAGTTTTTCAATACCCTGGGAAGACTCGCGCGTACGGTCCTGATAAAACAGGTTGAGTCCGTATTGATAAGAGATTGCAAAGTCGCGTATGAGATAATCAAGTTCGGAGAGTTCGCTGGTATCGGAACCTGAAGTCAGTAAAGCCTCAAATGGCAAATAGTAAAACTCGTTGTCGGGTAGTATGGTTAACTTTTCGATGTTTTCGAGATGATCTTCAAAAGGGGCTACAAGGATTTCGTAGAGTTTGTGGGATTTTTGGATAAACTCATCTCTGGGGTTACTCCGAATTAATGCTCTGCTGCTTGCAAGCCGGTGAATGCGTTCCGCTTTTGCTCCGATGTCCAGTTCATTATCAAAATGGCGGTGCACGGTGAATTCATCCCGGGTGATTAAAACGGCGATGATATCATTGTGCTGAACAAAGTAACCAAGCATGGCTTCATCCTCATACAGAACTTCCTGAATATCGTTGTAATGAATTTCATTTTCGGGAAACCGCATCTGATGAAATTCAGGATTCTCCTCTTCAATCGTTTCTATAACCTGATCAAGTTCACTGCGTTTTTGCATAAGCTCTATCTGCAAAGGACTATACTGACTGCTACTGATATCAGGGTCTTTTCGCTTGGTTCGATAATCGCGGTCAAGGCGGGTAATGCCGGACTGTAACTGTTCTTTTTGATGACGGATGGACTCGGCGATTTCCACAGACTCCAGAGCTTCATTTTTCTGCATGATCCTTTCAAGTCGCCAGATTCGACTCTCTTCAAAATAGCTCAGTACATCATCCTTGTAAGAGGGGTCGCCTGTTTCACGGTAAAGAAGGTATGATTTCACCGCCGCATTTTTGTAAGTACCTCTGCGCCTTGAGTCCAATCGGAGTTCATGGTCTTTTGCGCTTTTTTGAATGCGCATTTCATCCATCAGATCAATTGCGAGTTGGTAGGCGTGCAAAGAGCCTTTGATATGGTCAATCTTGCCAGTCTTGCGGGACTTGCCGCCCAGAAGGTTACCGGCAGAACCGATAACTTCAAAAGAAATTGGACTGGCTTCAATCTGATCGGGATCGGGAAAATCCAGAATGGACTCGGGTGTAAAGTCTATGGTCAGCGCCTCAATCGATTTGAGGATATAATCGATAGCCTGAGGATAAACATCTTCCCAATCCGCACCAAGATGTCCGACTCTGGTGGAATGATTAAAGGCTTTGGATTTATATCGATCGGCTTGTAACTCTCCCGGATACATTCCCGCTTCTTCCTCGGCCTGCATAGCTTTTCGAAGATAGCTGTAAGCCTCTTCTAATAACTGTAATTCTTGATGGGCATAAGCCTTAATGGCGAACAAATTGAACTCCGTAATGTAATCAGTGGCATTATACTCAGCGAGTAAATCATCAATTTGCTCAATCGTCTGCTCCAGCAATTCATCCCGGTTGTGGATATATCCCACATTGAAGGATGCCCAGGATAGATAATAGCCGGTGCGAACCGGATCAAGTTGCAGGTGCTCGGGTAGTGCTTCGTTTTGATGAGGCACCTTTGATACAGCGTCATAGCCATCGTTACTTTGGTTGATGCTGACGTAATCATGGGACATATAGCGTTTTGCCAACAGCCGAAGCCGGGGTGCCTTATCTTCAATATCCTCGATCTGCAAAAGATTATTGTAGAATTCCAAAGCCTGGGTATGATCACCGGATGATGAATAGAATTGCGCCGAAAGAAAATTGATCAAAGCAAGTTCAGCGGTATAGCAATCAGGATGGTTTTGAAATGAGGCGATAAGATCCGGCAGCTTATCATTCTGGCTCGGGTATTCTTCGGTTTCTTCGTGATGTACTGTACTTAAGATTTCAGCCAGTTGAAATCTTAAACCTGTGAGCCGGTCACCTGATTCGTCGATCGATTGAGCTATTTCACGGATTTCGTCGGAATTGTAGGAATCTGCATGGAGCAACACGTACTTAGACTTGAGTTTTTCAGGAAGATGCTGATTTGCAGAACTTGAAGTATCGATCTCTCCGGATTCAATCAATGCCATCACTTCACTTTTGGCGGCCTTAAATGCTTCGGGGTGGTGGTTTATGTAAAAGGTGCGTGCCTCCACCGGAAGCTCATCACTAAAACTATTGTTTATGGTAGAGTGGGATGTATCAACGGAAGAAGTGAAAATAAGAAAACCCACCAGCAAGAGGGTAATTTGCAGAACGATCACATTATGCCCACCAATAAAGGGTCTCATGGTAAATTATGCTAAATAAGGTGGGGAGTTAGGGTTACCCGGATATCCATGACATAAAATAAACTACTGTAGATATTTTATTTGCTTCAATATTAAACTAAAATAATGCCTCAAAAAAGCAAATTATCGGGTGTATCAATCGCAGTGATTGAAAGTGCTTATGTACAATACAGTTAGGATGAGCTTAGGACTGTCATGAACTCGCCGATATACAAATTTCTGTAAAAATTGGTGCACACAAGTGGTAAAACCAATTTCGGGATTTAATTCACATCATGTTCATCGATTAATGAATGATCCGCAATTCCTTTACAATTAGGATTGGATAAAAGGTCGTAAAATTCTACATTCCTGCCTATGAGTGGAATATGGCTTGCAGCTGCCGGCATTACTATGTTTGCGATGGGGTTTTTGTATTACTCCCGATTCATCGCAAACCGCATATACCGATTGGATGATGCCAATACGACGCCGGCTCACAGGAATAATGACGGAATCGATTACGTACCCACCAACAAGTTTGTGTTGCTGGGACATCACTTTACGTCCATTGCGGGTGCTGCACCGATTGTAGGGCCCGCCATTGCCGTCTATTGGGGATGGCTCCCGGCAATGCTTTGGGTGGTAATAGGGACGGTATTTGCTGCCGGCGTTCATGATTTCGGCACCCTGGTTATCTCAACCCGTCATGAAGGAAAGTCTATAGGAACACTGGCCACCGAATATGTAGGAGAGCGATCCAAAAAGCTATTCCTGTTTATTATTCTGATTTTAGTATTCATGGTCAATGCCGTTTTTGCCTGGGTGATTGCCAATTTGTTCATCAGTTTCCCGGCATCGGTTATTTCCATTTTTATTCAAATTCCCCTCGCTATTTGGATCGGCTACTTCATCTACCGGCGTACCGGTCAGCTGCTGATTCCATCAATCATAGCTCTGGTTTTGATGTATACCGCAGCTGTTGTGGCCAGCTATGTACCGGCTCTGCAAATTGACTTGGTAAGTTGGTTTGGAGGAGAGAGCGCTCAGATATTTGAAGGTTTTGGAGCGGTGTCCATGGCCTTTCTGGTTTGGATAGTTGTTTTGATGATCTATGTATTTTTCGCCTCAACGCTGCCGGTTTGGCTGTTGCTGCAACCCCGGGATTACATCAATGCCCACCAGTTAATTCTGGGGCTCATCATTTTGTATCTGGGTCTGCTATTCACTAATCCGGAAGTTACGGCGCCCATGCTGAATGAAGGTGCCGAGACGTCATGGTTTCCGTTACTGTTTATCACTATTGCCTGTGGGGCTATTTCCGGATTTCATGGTTTGGTATCATCCGGAACCTCATCGAAACAACTCAGTAATGAATCCGATGCCCGAACGGTAGGTTATCTCGGTGCCATTGGGGAGGGCTCGCTTGCTTTGATTACCATCATTGCCGTGGTTACTCTATTCGGATCACAACAAGAATTTCTCAGTGTATACAGCAGTTTTGATGCCGCCGGCAGCGAGGGACTTGGTAATTTTATAGTCGGAGCCGGTCAGCTTGCAGCCGGACTCGGCATTCCCACGACCGTTGCTGAAACCATTATTGCAGTTGTTGTTATCAGTTTTGCGGCTACCTCCCTCGATACTTCGGTAAGGTTGATGCGTTATATCATCAGCGAACTCGGCATTGAATATAATGTACCCTCGATCACCCCGAGATATACGGCAACATTCATTGCCGTTGCTTCCAGTGCGGCACTTGCGCTAATTCCGGAAGGACCGGAAGGTTTCGGGTCCGGTGGATATCTGTTGTGGCCGCTTTTTGGAACATCGAATCAACTGCTTGCGGGTATCAGCTTGCTGGTTGTTTCCATTTGGTTGCGCCGCAGTAATATCAGTCTGGTGTACACCATGATACCAATGGCATTTTTGCTGTTTATGACTCTGTTTGCAATGGTTCAGCAAGTGTTTTTAGACTGGTCCGGTTTCGGTGAAGCCGACACCAACTGGCTGCTGTTGATTATGGGAAGCATCATCATGGTCTTTGCGATTTGGATTGTACTTACAGCAGTCCGGGTGATCATCTCGGGTGATGAACAAGATCCGCGAAGTGAGAACAATTAAGTCATCTCGAGATCCTCATCCCACCTTCGGTGGCATTGTTGAGAAGGTGACAGAAACTTGATTCCATTATAAATTCAATGTTCTTTTCAATTAAGCAAGGTAAGGCCTTGGCTATATAGTTGAATTATCCCCACATAAAATCCGCGTTCAACCCGCGTAAATCCGCGGTTAAAAAAATCTGTCACTGGAATGTTTCGAATGTTATGAAGCAAAAATGGCAACGATTCTGGCAGATCTATGATGAAATGCTGAAAACCGGGCATCGGGCGGAAATTTTGCGTGAACTCCGGGACGAAGAAGATGTTTTCATGATATTGATGTGCAGCGAGATGCTTGGGCTTCCCAATCCCGTCCACTTCTATACTTTGGAAACGTACCCGCTACTGCTCGAACGTTTTCATGACTGGCACCAGCGCATGGGGATGGAGCGATCGCCGCTGGAACACATCCGTTGTTGTTGATTATGGCACGCATTCGGTTTTACGGGGGCAAAGGAGGCGTTGGAAAAACCACGGTAGCCGCAGCACAGGCAGAAGTGTTATCAAGCAGCGGTCCAACGCTTCTGGTATCTACGGATCCCGCCCACAATCTGTCGGACTTATTCGATATTTCTGCCGGATCGGAAATCACTACTTTGCACGCGAATCTGGACCTGCTCGAAATTGACCCGGAACAAGAAGCGCGAAGATATCTCGATGAGGTAAAGGCAAATATAAGGGAGCACGTAAGGCCGGCATTGTTGGATGAAGTGCATCGCCACATTGATATGGCTTATTATTCACCAGGAGCCAACGAGTCAGCATTGTTTGATCGTCTGACCCGGTTGATTCTGGACGAGTCAGCCGAATACGAGCATATCATTTTTGATACGGCTCCGACCGGGCATACACTCAGGTTGATTACCCTACCTGAAATGATGGGAATGTGGGTTGATGGTCTTATTGGTAGACGAAGTTCGCTTCAAAAGGACTCGCCACAGTGGGTTCGTGACGTGCCGGAACAGTCCGATCCGGTTCTTGAAAAACTAAAGGAACGCAAAGCCCGATTCAGTCAGGTTCGGGAAATTTTAGTTGATGCCAATAAAACAGGCTTTTGGTTTGTAGCAAACCCGGAAAAGCTATCTTTACTGGAAACACAAAGAGCAGTGAAAGATCTGCTTGATCATCGTATCCCGGTTAAAGGGATTATCATCAACAAAGTGTTGTCAGGATTACCTGAGGGGGATTTTTTCAGTAAAAGGGCCGAGGCCCAAAAACCTTACATAAGTAAGCTAAAACGAATTAAAGGGGTTAAAACCAAATTGGAATTACCTTTACTCGAACGTGATATAGCTGATCAGGCAACATTTCGGCAAATTTGCCGGTTGCTACATGATGCAGTTTAAGAAACCTTATCGACTCCCATCTGATGATCCTTGCTTAACTCCCGTAAACCGTTAAGTTGCTCTTTATCATTGATCATCTTCGGGGTTTTTGTCTGAGCACCAAGGTTGAAATACTCATCTTTCCATTTCTGGATGATGTCTTTATTCAGAGAATAGAAGCATGGTTCCTCCATAGCCTCACTTTGCCGGCGATTGAAATAGTGCCGGTTTAACTCACCAAGCTTTTCGTCCACGTCTTTTACGAATTGCCTCTCATCCTGAGGAGGGGTTACCCATTGAATAAACCAGTGATGGCGCGGCAATGAATTGCCATCGTCGAGACTGGAACCTACAGTAAAAATCGAATAACTGGCATTTTGTTTTCCAGAAGCATAATTCAGAGCCTTTTCGGCTTCCCAGCCTTCAACAGCTTCTCCGTGCTGATCAAGCATATCACTCATTCGCCCGAGTACACGGATTCGCGGAGAGTCAATATCGGTGAATTCAATCAGATCATTCAACACATACCGGTAAAGTCCCGAATTATTGGTAACGACCATTGCATAAGGGGTGTTCGGCTCCACTTCCCAGGTAGGAACCGTTTCGGCTTTCTTCAGATCTTCAACCTCGTTGGGATTAGGGATCCACTCGTAAAAAATGCCGTTATCGGTTACCAGCTTGAGATCCTCATAATCGAGATCGTCGGAAAAGGCAAAATACCCTTCCGAAGCACCGTAGTTTTCGATAAAATCGAGATCCAGTCCTTCACAAAGCTTCCGGAAGTGAGGTTTATAGGTGGTCAGTGCTTCGCCACCACAAATGAGCAGCTTCAGGTTAGGCCAAACATCTTTGATGGTAGATTTACCGGTTTTTTCAAGGGCTTTCTGGAAAAACTTCAGCATCCAGGAGGGGATGGCGGTTATTTGTCGCACATCATTTTTAAGTGCTTCTTCCAGACCTTTTTCAAATTTTTCTTCAAAACTCTCCTTAATCATTTTTTCAGGAGGACGCACTTGAAAAATCGACAGCCATTTAGGGGAGTGTTTGGCAAGGTATCCGCTGATCTCACCCAGGTGAACTTCCGGAAATTCATCGTGTTGATCAATAGCGCCGGGAAGGCTTACATGGGTACCGAGGAAAGGCATGATATTCGGGCGCTGGGCCAGATACGACATCGATACCATTCGCATAAACCGCTGATCCGACGTAATTCGGTCTTTACTCAAAGGGATATGTTTACCGTTTCCGGTTGTACCGGCTGATACAGCGTAATCTTTAATTACTCCTTGTAGCAGAATATCAGGCTCGCCGGCTTTCATACGTTCGATGAGCGCATATATATCATCATAATCCTGGATAGGAACGTAATGTTTGAGATGCTCGAGCCGGGTAATGCGGTTGAACTGGTGAGCTTTTCCGAATTCCGTCGCCTTATTGTGAGCCATGATTGACCTCAGGTTGGCGAGTTGAGCTTCTTTCATGTCGCTCTTTCTTGAGCTAAGGTAATTTAACATAAAACCTAATGGGGCCATTGGAAATCCTGCAAAAGTGAAATGACTGCGAAAAACACGGTCTTAGTGAAACAAATGAAAGAGGCGAATACCCACTAACATCGATGATTTATGTGCAAGCTTATTACTTGTAGAAACACACATTCTGTAGCATAACAACAATGTGAGCAAAAAAGTATTTGACGCAATTAAAGTAAACTCTGAATAATAACAAAATTATAAGACACAATCAGATAATGGTGTTAGAAGAATTTTGTTAAAATGCTGTCAACATTTTCAGGGTAAAAAGCTTTTGAGGGTAGTGACTGAAAACCTCAGTTATCCTAAGCAGGCTTTCGCGCTGATGTAAAAAGGGATACACCAAAGGGCATGGGGAAAGCCCTAAGTATTTGGCGTTCAGTGCGAAATATGCGATAGAACAGCTCTTCGATTTTACCGTAGCTCTGATCAAAGTCAGAACCTTCGGCTCGGGTCAGACGCTGCTTCATCCGTTGAAGGACGATAGCCGGAAACAGAAGTGTGTTGAAATAAGTGGATCGCTCAATCAGAAAACCGGCATCCTGCAAACGTTTGCTAAGCATTTTGTAGGTATATCGGCGGTAATGGTGGCTGACCTCATCCTGCCGGCCCCACATCCATTGGTATGCGGGTACACTTAGAAATAAGAGACCACCTGGGTTCAGATGGGTAATGAAACTTTGGAGTGCGGTAGAGTCATCTTCAATGTGCTCGAGTACATCAAAAAGGCAAATTGCATCGAATGTGCGGGTTCTCAGCTCAGGCGGCCATTGTTCTGCTGTGCCGGTATATACGGGAATTTCGCCCCGGTCATTTGCATATCGGGCATTGTCTTCAAATGGTTCAATGCCAGTCAGACGAACGTGATCAGGATACAGTGAATACAGGTTTTCCCCGGAGCCTACTCCGATTTCCAGCACTTCCGATGCCTCAGGAAGGTTGGCTGAGGTAATTTGAGACCGTAGGATTTCGCGGCGAGCCCGAAACCACCAGTGATGTTTCTCGAGATCGCGATAAGCCTGAGAGAATTCGTTGTCCATGATGAATTCAGTAGGTTTGGTGCCGTTCCTTCACAATGTCTTGCTCTTCAACCCATCCCGCTTTCTCCGAGACTACAAATATCGGACGATCTTTCACTTCTTCGAATATCCGGCCGATATATTCGCCAATGATACCGAGAATAAGCAGTTGGATACCGCCCATAAACAGCAACAGAACTACCGTAGATGCCCAGCCTGAAGGCGTTTCCTGATAGAATAGTGCCAGAACGATCACATATATCAGAAAAAGAAAGCCAAGTACAGCAGATAGTGTTCCGACCCATACAGCAATCCGCAGCGGCATAGAAGAAAAGGTTATGATGCCATCCATGGCCAGCTTGAAGAGTTTTTTGAGATCGTATTTGGGCTCACCTGCTGCACGGGCACTGCGTTCGTACTCGACTCCGGCCTGCGAGAAACCTACCCAGCCACGTAGTCCTCTCACAAATCGGTTGTGTTCGGGCATGGCGTTAATATGATCCACCACCCGCCGATCCATCAGCGAGAAGTCGCCTGCGTCGAGCGGTACATCGATATTGGCGACTTTGCGCATCATCCGGTAAAAAACGGAGTAGGCCGTTCTGAGCAGGATACCTTCTTTTCGGTTTGCCCGCACGCCGTAAACCACATCATAGCCTTCGAACCATTTGTCGATCATATCTTTGATCACATGGGGAGGATCCTGAAGGTCGGCATCAATCACCGCTACAACATCTCCGGTGATGTGCTTGAGTCCGGCCGATACCGCCGTTTGATGACCAAAGTTCCGGCTGAAGCGAATACACCCAAACCTGGGATCTTTTTCGGAGATTTCACATGCCATCTGCCAGGTGCGATCACGGCTGCCGTCATCAACAATCAGAAAGCTGACCTCATTGTCGAGCGAATCAGCAAATTTTTGCAGTTCGTCGATCAGCATAGGAAAGACATCTTCCTCATTATAACACGGGATGATGATTCCCAGCGAGGGGGTGAAGGTACGTGGTTGATACTTATGCAAAATGATCCGCTATTCGTTTTGTTTCCAGATGCGATACGTTGCGCCTTGTTCCATAGGCAGTTCTTTAACCATGGAATAACCTGCTTCTTCTAAATCCTCCTCCATGGATGATGAGGAATACCAATCGTCCCAGTCGACAGCAACGGTAATATCAGCTTCCAGGGCTTTTTTGCGATATCTTCGTTGAATATCAGGTTTAACCGCACTCAGATCCATTTCGGATTTGGCACTCCAATACCAGGGGCGATCAATCTTCAGTGTAAGATAATTATCCATCGGTGCATAAACATCACCTTCGGTATCTTTTAACCAGGAAGCCAGTTCTTCGTAATTCTGATGTGCAGTCGCCCGAAATTGCCAACTGGTAATGTAGGATGCGGGATTGAGTCCGATCGTAAAAAACAGGGCAAGTCCGAAATAAAGGGCGACCCCGCTTCGACATCCATGAGTAAATGCTGCCGGCAGCCGGCTGAAGCTCAATGGCCTGAACAGGGCTTCAATCTGGAAATTCCGGACAATGATAACGGCAATCAGGTAGTAAAAAGGCATATACCCGTTTGAAAGTCCGCCACCTTTGGCAGCCGTTAAGATCGAAGCCGGATAGGCAAAAATGAGGCTGGAAAGCAGCAGGGTGTCGACGAGGTGCCAGTTTTTGTTCAGCCATCGCCGGAGCATCAGAATTAATGCAACCGGAAACCACCAGTTGTTGACAATCGACAGGGCTGCACCCGCCAGACGAGCGGCCGGGATATCAAATCCGCCCGGTTGAATCAGCGTATAAAAGAGAATTTCATCACCGGTTAGCATAGAGAGTATCCACCACAGTACCACGCTGATGCCCAGAAAAGCAAACCCGAAGGAGAACCCTTCTTTCCAGCGACCATGCAGTAGCAGAGCTACACCAATACCGGCAGTGAAAAGCAGCATGGGCTGTTTAGCAGCAAACGCAAGGGCAGCAAGCAGGGCGCTGATCAGCCAGGCGTAACTTCTGATTTGACCGTGAGCAAAGAACGGAAGAATCGCAACGATACCCAGCATGATGGCGAAACTATCCGGCTTGGCATGCATATCGAACTGTACGACGCGGCTGTGCCAGATGACAATTAAGATTGAGGCAAACAGCAGCTGCCACCAGGTTTGCCGTGAGGCCAGCTTCCAGCCAAAGATAGCGATTCCGGCAAGGGAAGCGATGGATACGAGGCGCAATATGGTGATAGACTCACCGAAAATCAGATATAAAAAAGCGCCGGTTAGTTGAAATAGCGGGGCATACAGTCCGGCATACGGACCGGTGTCCAGAGGAGTATATATCGGCTCGCCCTGGCTGATCCGCCAGGCTTCGAGGGCAACTTCGGGCTCATATTTATTGAAGGGATAATCTACCCAGAGATAGAAAATCACCTCAGCAAGGCCATACAGCGCGGCAAAACTGACCATCACATAAAAAAACAGTCTTGCCAGCTGAAAAATGCGGTAGCTATCCAGCCAGGAATAATTCACAAATGAGTATAGATTTTTCCGTGTTTGTTTTAGATCTGATTGAGGCCATGGGCATTAATCAGGTGTTCGATTCACATCCAGGGATTTAGCCTCTTCCCAGAGCTTATCCATTTCTTCGAGTGATACATCTTTAGGGTTCAGACCTTTGCTGCTCAGCTTTTCTTCAATATACTCGAATCGCTGCTGGAACTTGTTATTGGTGAGGCGCAAACTATCCTCGGCATCCAGACCGAGTAATCTGCCGACATTTACCATGGAAAAAAGGACATCTCCGAATTCATCTTTGAGCTGCTCAGGACTTTGGTCATCAGCTTCATTTTTAAATTCCTGAAGCTCTTCTTCAAGCTTAACCCAGGCTTCTTTCCATTTTTTCCAATCGAAGCCGACAGCACCTGCTTTTTCCTGCATACGTTGCGCACGGATGAGGCCGGGGAGTGTTTTAGGAACCCCTTGCAGGACCGACTTGCGTTCTTTTTCCTGCATTTTCAGCGACTCCCAGTTTTTCTTGACGGCTTCGGAGTCACCAGCATCCGTTTCGGCAAAAACGTGGGGATGACGACGGATAAGCTTATCCTGAATTTCTCTGATTACATCCTTGATTGAGAATTCCCCGCTTTGATCCGCCATTTCACTGTGAAAGACCACATGCAGTAAGATGTCACCAAGTTCCTTTTTCAGGTCATCCATATCTTTGTTGTCGATGGCTTCAATGGCCTCGTAAATCTCTTCGACCATTAAATCTTTAATCGACTCATGCGTTTGCTTGCGGTCCCACGGACACTCACGCCGCAGGATATACATGATCTCAACAAGATCATCAAAGTTGCCGGTTGGTTTTATCTCTTTGCCGTCGTAGGAAGCCTTCATAATCGTGGTTGGTGAACAAAACAATGATGCGTAAAGGTAAAATATTTTGGGAAAAACCACGAAACCGATTATCTGACCCTATTAGATGGCTAAAAGCTGCCTGATATATAGATGAATTTAATTCATGGCAGCAAATGCTAAAGCCAAAACCAAAATTTGAGATATCTCAATTAAGGGAATCGGTTTTTAACATATTTTGGGATGTCTCAGAGGGAAGGACTTGCTACATTTGCCTGGGATAAGTTATTTAAAATATGCTCCATCGGGCTGAATTGGGAGGGGTAGATGGAATTCTTTTCATGAATCATGCGCAGGCACTCCATTGCACTTCCCCAGGAAAGCGAGAATCCCATATCTCCCAAACCGTAGTTGTGAAGGATATTTGTATGATTATGATCCCAGTGTAGCTTCTGCTGTTCCGTCCCGGATGAAAAATAGCCGATATGTGCTTTTTTTGGAGTATCTGAAAAATCATACCCCCACACGTTTCGGATGCTCTCAAGAATATTATTTAATAGAACTTGCGGTACATCTAATTGCGCGATACGTATTTTGTCTCCGGGATATATTGAAGTTAGGTCTTCTGGAGCATTTGAAACATTTACTTCGGTATGATATCCCCCGGTTATAATTTTACCAGGCTGCGGGAAAGCAAAGATTTCCTGAAATCCCTGATCTGTTGAATTATCGGGTTTAGTGTGGAGAGAGTAAGAGTAAGTAGCTGATAGGCTTTTTGCGTATGAATCTCTATTTGATATTCACTAATCAGCCTTGGCAGGGCAGGGTTATGATCCAGTTTATACCCGTTAATTCCCCCGCAATTGATAACAAAATCCGCGTCAAGTTGGTGTAGTTGATCCCTTTCGATATAGGCATGATCAATAAATCCACCAAGTGAGTAAAATTGATTTTGCAGAAAACGCAGATATTCCGGTGGATTGATTAGATAATAAGAGTACGGCCAGCTGTTGAACTCATCGGAATTACTGTAAAATGGTACAACTTCCGGAGCATTTGCAGGTTTTTCGAGATAATCCATCAGACTCAAAAACTCCGGATAGCAAGCTTGTTTTTGGACTAGCTCGAGATGCTGCTTATGCTTAATCGGCCAGCCGGCTTTATATAATTTTCGGAAAAATGAAATTGACTCAGAAAAACGCATAAGGGAATCTGCCCGGGATATGTTTTTCGGAATCAACGCACCTTTAGCATAGTTGCTCAAACTTGAATGGGTAGCTTCTTTTTCGTCTTCCGCCGGAAAACGATCTGCATAGATCGTGACCTGTGCACCCACTGAGGTCAATACAATTCCTGTAGTAATACCGGTTACACCTGCACCTATAATTGCAACTCGAAGAGGAGTGTTCTTCATGTCATCCTTCCAATATTAGCGCAAACCAATAACAGTCCTTTTGATGCTGGTTTGTTACGATCAACTTTAGACTGATAAATTTAGAAAAATTAGCAAACAAAGCAAGATTTAGTTAAAGCGTGTAAGGGTTTTGTCTAGAAATAGTGCATAAAAGTTTACCCCAAAAACTTTATGATGACTAATTTACTTTAATATTTTCGTTCGGAATAGGTTGGCGAAAAATTTGGTGAGCTAATCTACACCTGAAAGCGTCAAATAATCCACGGATTTTTTCTTATGTGGGATTTTGATAAAGGTTTTTGTGATTTGCCGGGCGGTAAGATATTTGGCGCACAGAAAGTTATAATCAAAGGTTTTTGCGAGAGTAGGGTGCTAATTTTAAGTATCTTAGCTTGATGATCTTATTGGCTTCGACGCGCATCAATCAACCGTTTGCAGTTACACTTTTATCTCTCTTCACTTTTTGTAACTTAACGGTGTAATCTTTTGTCGGGAATGATTTCACAGATATATTTCATTTATTATAACAGTGATCAGTCAGAAATTTTCAGGATAATTCAGTTTTATTAATATGCACGTAATTCATGCAAGCGCGGAATGTTATCCGGTAGCTAAAGTTGGTGGACTGGCGGATGTGGTTGGGTCACTACCCAAATATCTTAAAAAACATGAGGTTGAGAGCTGGGTTGTCATCCCCAAATATGATATCGATTGGATACGCAATCACGGGTTTGAAGATGTGCACGAAGGGGTTGTTGCCCTGGGAGATTTTAAAATCGAATATAAAATACAGCGAGAGGATTCCGACCGGCTGGGCTTTCCGCTATTTGTAGTTCAGATTGATCATCTATTTAGCAGGCCGGGTATTTATCTCGACCCCCAAAGCGGGTATGGGTACTGGGATGAGTTTGAACGTTACCTCAGCTTTCAGGTAGCGATACTGGATTGGCTGAAATCCTTTTCAGAAAAGCCGGATCTCATACACTGTCATGATCATCACACCTCTTTCATGCCGCTGTTTATGTCTTATTCTCCGGTTTATCATGAGTTTGCGACAATTCCTACTGTGCTTACGATTCATAATGCACAATATCACGGATGGTATGGACCGGAGAAACGAAATCTGTTTCCGATAATCAATCCGGAAGGAGAGGGGTATTTGTATTGGAATGGAAAAATCAATGCGATGGGATGTGGTATCCGAACCTGTTGGCAGTTATCAACGGTTTCCCCGACCTACATGGAAGAGATGCAGTATAACAGTAACGGGTTAGAAGCGCTGTTTGCGCATGAGCGCCCCAAGAGTACCGGCATCATCAACGGAATTGATACCGATGTGTGGAATCCGTTAAAAGATCCGATGATTGCTCGTAATTATGATCGCCGGTCTTACAAAAAAGGAAAACGAGAGAACAAAGAAGCTTTATGCCGGGAAGTAAACCTGGATCCTGCTAAACCAACATTTTCGTTTATCGGCAGACTCGTAGCCGAAAAAGGAGCAGACCTTCTTCCCGATTTGCTGGATTCAGTTATGACTGAAGGCGATGAGGTCAATTTCATCATACTCGGAACGGGTACCCCGGATACGGAAGATCGACTTAAGCAAATCGAACATCGCTACCCTGACCGGGTGAAAGTGAGGTTTGCTTACAATGAGCCGTTTGCGCATCAGATTTATGCCGGATCGGATTTCATCTTCATGCCTTCCAGAGTTGAGCCATGCGGGCTGAATCAAATGTATGCCATGCGATATGGAACCATTCCGGTTGTAAGGGAAGTTGGTGGATTGAAAGACACAGTTATCGATTACGATTATGCTGAAGGTTACGGGATCACATTCCGGGATTTTAATCTGGAGGACTCAAGCCGTGCACTTCAACGAGCTATTGTTTTATATCAGGATGAACAAACATTTCGCCGGCTACAGCGCTATACGATGGGATTGGATTTTTCCTGGGATCGATCGGCGGCGGAATATCGAAATGTATATACACAACTATTAAACAGATTTAAGTGATATGTTAGATAAAACACTTGCTATCATACTGGGTGGCGGTAGAGGATCACGACTGGAACCTCTGACCCGCCAAAGATCAAAACCAGCCGTACCCGTCGGTGGAAAATACCGGCTTGTTGATATACCCATCTCAAACTGTTTGCATGCCGAGATCCGGCAGATTTTTGTGTTGACTCAGTATAATTCAGCCTCGCTCAACCGGCATATTAAAAATTCGTATCAGTTTGACCTGTTTAGCCGGGGTTTCATAGATATTCTTGCAGCTGAGCAGACACCAGGTTCATCCCACTGGTTTCAAGGAACCGCAGATGCCGTTCGGCAGTCATTTCATCACTTGCAAAATATTGATTTCGATAACATTCTGATTCTGTCCGGGGATCAATTGTATCAGATGGATTTTCGCGAAATGCTGCATAAGCACAATGAGTCCGGTGCAGAAATTTCTATTGCAACCATCCCGGTTAATGCGAATGATGCTACAGGATTCGGAATTATGAAAACCAATCCGGAAGGGCGGATTACCGATTTTCATGAAAAACCCGACAAAGATCAGTTGCAGGGACTCGAATCAGATGTCGAATCGTATCTGAAGTCTGAAGGACGCGAATATTTGGCATCAATGGGGATCTACATTTTCAACCGAAGTTCGATGTTTGAACTGTTTGAAAAGCAACCGGAAGCAAAAGATTTTGGCAAAGAGATCATTCCCAATGCCCTTGAAACCGACTATAAAGTAGTTAGCTATCCCTACGACGGATACTGGACCGACATCGGGACGATCAAATCATTCTTTGAAGCTAACCTGGAGCTGACCGATAAGCTACCACGATTTGACCTGTACGATCGCAACAAGATGATTTTTACGCGTGCACGGTTGCTTCCGGCATCGAAACTTTCGGGTACAACTCTTGAACATTCGATTGTAGCTGAAGGCTGTATTGTAGAGGCGAGTCGAATTGAGAGATCAATCGTTGGTATACGATCCCGCGTTGGCCAGGATAGTGTGGTTAAGGAGTCGATTTTAATGGGTAACGATTATTATCCGACATTGGAAGATTTACAGAGAAAAGACGGAGTTCCTCCGATGGGGATCGGTAAACGATGCCATATTGAAAATGCCATCATTGATAAAAACTGCTGCATCGGCGATGATGTCCGTATTAAAGGTGGGTCGCATCTGCCTGACCAGCACAATGAAAACTATTCTGTTGTAGATGGAATAGTCGTTATCCCGAAGCATTCGGTAATAGAAGATCGTACTCAGATTACGTAACGTTTCGAGGGGTTTTGGTAATTACAATAAATATACCCGAGCACAAAGCAGTTGGTGTGAAGGGTTTATTGAAAAGAAATAGATAATCGTTAAATTATGCAGAATTGTTGAAGCCTCTCCGCAAATTCAAAGCATCTTTAGTTGAGTAGTTAGATTATTAATGAGACTTCGCCATCGGGGGTGTGAGGTAACAAAGTAATTTGGATTATTAAGCTTCTAACTATTATGCTTCATTTATTCAGGGTTTTGGAAGGGGCTTCAACCATAGCATCATTCAAGATTAGCTATGAGTTAATAGGGAAATAAAATCGCATTTTCAGCGGGTTGAAAAGCAAAAGTTCACATTTGTCAGTTAAAATGAATGGATTAAGATTATTAATAATCCGTTCAAACTATTATCTTGCCAGGTGTGTGTAGATACATTCAGGGTATGGTCGAAATTAAATTTCTCGTGAAAACAGGGGTTGTAATACTTACATGGTTACTGGTTTTTTCAGTGCTTCCGGGGGAGGTTAACGCTTTCGACGAGGATGGAGAGGAGTATGATTTCAGCCAATTCGAAGACCTGCCTCCATTTCGGAATATTCCGTGGGGAGC
>SLJN01000072.1 GCA_007135115.1 Balneolales bacterium | reverse complement strand
TTCATGACGATTGAGCAACTGTCTTTTAATTGGTTTCTTCTCTACTATTTTTTACTGGGATTGGTGTTACTCTTGCAGGTATTGAACTGGGCCTGGAACCCCGGTGGATTTGTCAGCTATCTTGTAACTGCCGCTGACCACCAGGAACGGCCGCGCTACCTGATTAAAGCAACCCGCTATTTTTTCTTGTTTAGCGGGATTTCACTGGTGTTTGCCTTTTTCCCGTTCTCCATTTATGAATTTTTGTTTGCCTTATGGAGTCTGGCCATTGTCTATATTCTCAGCTCTTTTTTAATCCGCTGGAATGCGTTACGGGAAGCGATCCAAAATTACAAAGAAGCTTTGTACCAACCGGTAAGGCGCATCGGGTTGATGACGGTCGGTATCAGTATTGCGCTTTTCGCCCTTTGTTACCGGTTAGCACTTGACGGCGGCGCTTTATGATCACCCTGCATCAGGCCGGTTATCACGGAATAGCTCTGCCCGATTACGGTATCGGTCTGGATGGCAGCAACGATAGTACCTCCTGTGTTTTTACCTCCCACGCTCATGCTGATCATATCCCACGGACCAATGGTCAGCAGGTGTATGCAACGCCGGCTACATCGCGACTAATGAGCTTGCGGGGTTATCAAGAACCGATTACCGAGACGGAATACTATCAACCGGTTGAAACCGACCGTGCCCGAATTACGTTCTATCCCGCCGGGCATATCCTTGGCTCTGCGATGATTTTTGTGGAAACCGATGAAGGGGATCTACTTTATTCGGGTGATTGCCGAACCCCGCCATCACCGGCTTCAGAGGGGTTTGATTATCCCGAAAACATAGATTATCTGATTGTTGAGGCAACCTTCGGACTTCCGATTTATCGTTGGGATTCTCATGAGGTTCTGTTTGATCAAATTCGCAAATTTGCCAGTGATACGCTGAATCAGGATGCTACACCGGTATTTTTTTGTTACAATCTGGGAAAAGCCCAGGAGGTGATGCACGCGTTGGCACCCTTACAACAGCGCGTTCAAATTCACGGAGCCGGCTATCCGCTTTGTTCGGTGTATGATGAATTCGACATCAACCTCGGAAATTATGAAGCCTACAACCGCGAAACAGTCAAAGGCTCCATCCTGATTACCCCTTCCAATACCCGTGATTCGGGAATGCTCAACCACATTAAGCCAGTCAAAACAGCTTACGTTTCCGGATGGGCGGCCGTTGAGTCACGGCGCACGCAACTCAATGTAGATCAGTTGATTCCGCTTTCCGATCATCTGGATTTTTTTGAACTGATCGAATGGTGCAAAAAATTACATCCCCGGCATGTCTACATCACACATACCCCCAACTCGGATGTGGTCATGCATTATCTCTCACAGGAAGGGATATCGTCATCAGGGTTGTTTTCATCAATGTGATTTGGGGATTGTTACAAAGTGTCTGTAAGAAAACTCCAATACCTGATGCGGTTGGTTCTGTATATTCGGTAATTCAGGTTCAGTCGTAGGGACGCAATGCATTGCGTCCCTAACATCCATTGGCAGCCAACTACCCAATTTTTCTTAATCTACTAAACCGGGCTGAACGGAGATATTGGCATTTTTTACAGTTACTAATTAGTGCCTGTAAGAGAAGAGGTAGTGTCGTAAGAAAACGCCAAGATCAAGGCGCGCGAAGTTCCCAAAAAGCGCAGTGTACAACAGCGTACATGAGCATTTTTGGGACGAGCGGAACGCAGATATTGGCGTTTCCTACGACACTACTTAGAAAGATCGAAAATTATACCTGAGCGTGATCAAAGCATATCGGGAAAGCACGTTTGTCCGATAATCCTGAATATAATCCTCGGAAATAGACCGGTTGATATTGTCATTCTGTGCAAGAATATCATAGATCGAAAACCTAACTTCCAGTGATTCCTCTTCCAGAAATCGATATCCCAAATATTGATTCCAATAGATTACACTTTGATTAAAATCATCCCCCAAACCTACATAGTGATTTAAATCCATCTCACCGCCGATCACCAAACCGCGCCATGGAAGCAGATTGAACTCCATGCTTCCTCGTCCCCGGAAGTAGTTATTATCCATTTCCGGCCGGATTGAATTTCGGACAAAATGATACGATCCGCCGTAACTCACATTGAAATCTATCCTATCACTGATGTTACTGCTTATGGATATGCGTGAGTTGACAGATTGGTTATCCGCCAGGTTACGCTGCTCATTCAGCATAGATGGGGTTCGGCTGAAATTATAGCCACCATGAAAACTGAGGTTGCTGCTAATCAGGTCTATCGGAGTACCCCGACTTACAAAAGCTCTGAAATTGTAGGCATTACCGATATTATCCGGTTGCGTAAACCGGGCACCCCGGCCGAGTTCAATGCCGTTATCAAGGGTTGTTGGCTGGTCAGCAACAATGGTTCGGTTTCCAATGTGATTTACAGTCGAAGTAAATGAAGCCATTGCTGAAAGGGAAGCCCCATCCTCCGAGCGGGATTTGCGGTATCGCAAAGAAGTCCGGTGATTATACTGCTCATTCAAATCCGGATTTCCAGCTGAAAACCTCAGCGGATCGGAATTATCTATGACATCCTGAAGCTGCCCCGCTGATGGGATACGGGTATTGGTATTGTAATTCAATCGGATGTTGGAATCACGCGAAAACCGGTATTGAAATGTGGCATCGGGCAAAACACTGTGCCATCCCTGACTGGTCCGATGAGCTTCCGGGAAAACTTGTGTCCCATCCAGTTGGCGATATTGATAGGCCAGGTTTACGTTGAAGTTGTAACTCTCTCCCCGATAACGAAATCCCGCTGTGGGTCTGTGTGTGAAAACCTGATTGTCGTATCGGTTGGTAAGAGTGGTATCCAGCCGGGTATAAGCCCCGGTTTGTTCATCAAAAGAATAGGTGTCTCTGATTGACTCATTTCGATCATACGATGGCCGGTAGCTAAATCTGAGCTGACTGTTTTCGCCAATGGATTCGGTGAATGTAACATCGGTGGAAATCGAAAATCCACCATCTACGGTTTCTCTCTGCTGATCGGTCAGCCGGTTACTTTGAAATTCATCAAAATAAAAATTCTCGTCGAACTGAAATCTCGTTCCGCTTCGATCATCCCACGAGGTGTTCACATTTGCCGAAAGCGTCCGTCCCTCTGTATCAAACCGGTGCCGATAAAGCAGACCCGCCGAGAGATCAAATCCGGATCCCTGGTTACGATTTTCACTGGCAACCTGATTAATCAGATTTTGTTGGGGATCCTGGGTAAATGCGGAAAGCGTTCGAGTTTGTTGACTGTTTCTAAAATTAGCCGATGGTGTAAATATAAAGGAGTGATCATCATCAGGATCATATTCCATCCGCATATTAAAGCGATGGCTGTACTCTTCGCTGGTATTGTAGGTATCCTCATCGTAAAACTGATCCTCCGCCGTGCCTGAAATATATCGGCGTTCAAGGTGACGATCATTTACATTTTCATTTTGATTGAAAAAATAACTGGCATTTACTTTCCAGGTATCATTCCAGTTATCTATATAATTAATTCCGGTCGAATTGACCGAGCTTATTCCTTCGGAACCACCACGCATCCGGAAATCTCGTGCGCTTCCGCCGCGGCGGCCTCTTCCTCCGCCGTCACTGGCTTCGGCTATTCCGCTAAGATCTTCACTCGATAAATTCCGCTGGTCAATGTTGTTGGTCATGCCTACTACTGAAAGCCTGCGAGAGCCCTGAAATCGGTTATAGTTTCCACTTCCAAGGTAGCGGTCTTCGGTACCATAGCCGGTATTGGCTCGCCCGAAACGCCCGTGATTTTTATCCTCTTTGGTTACGATATTTACCGTTCGCTCCCCTTCATCCACACTAAAACCGGTAAATCGCGCCTGATCACTTTGCCGATTAAAAACTTCAATATTATCAACAAGCTCAGCAGGCAGGTTTTGAAGTGCGACCATAGCATCACGCCCGAAAAACTCTTCTCCATCCACTAAAACGCGCTGCACTTCCTCCCCCTGTGCATGCAGCTGTCCGTCCTGAATGATAAATCCCGGCATCCTTGAAATCAGATCACCCGCCATAGCATTGGGATTTAAAGCATAGGAGTCTGCATTATATTGCGTGGTATCTCCCCGAACCTGCACCGCCGGCCGTCTTGCCGTCACTGTTAGTTCCTGAAACATAACCATATCCTGCAAAAGCCGGATTTCCAGATCATCAAGATCTTCATCCTCTATTTCAACAGATTTGATGTATCGCTGATACCCCAAATAGGTAGCACGCAGCTTATATTCGCCGGGTTCTACATCTCGCAAACTAAACTGTCCTTGCTGATCTGCGGATACACCGGCCGCGATCGTCGAATCAGGCAAGCTGAACAACACCACACTTGCACCTGTCAGCGCTTCTCCTGATTCGGCATCATAAATACTTCCCGATATGCGGTAGGATTGTGCCTCAACATCTGCCGATATAAACATTGCAGTTATGAGGAATAGCGCTACCTTAAGAGTGATAATCATCTGTGTTTGTATAACCTTGTAGAAAGTGTGAACCAATAACTCGTTACCAAATCTATCTTACTTTGTTCAGAAATAATTGAGGGAAGGCTTTGCAAAACCGTCTGAGGGGGGGATAAAAGCATCCACTTACCCTGTGTTTTTAGACGCTCAATCACTACATCGGTTCTGAATAATTTTTCTTCCGATTGAACCTCTCTCTATTCTTTTATCCTGTTGTATTTGTTAGCATGTGAAGCAAGATTAACAATAATGATATCAATTCTCTTGCTTGAAGTTTTGATTCAATGTTTTTTCTGTAGTTCTGCTAGGGAGCCTTCTTAAACTACTAATCATCTTACAGAAGGCCACTTTATTATAAATTTCCGGGCACTTATATTCCGCCCTCATACGTCAACTATGGCTAATGATGCATTTTAAAAACATTTCAAACTGATTTATTATTACTGAATGAGTGCACAACAAATTACGCTTACTTTTCCGGACGGATCGGAAAGAACTTTTCCTGAAGGAGTAACGGGCTATGAAGTAGCCGAATCAATTTCTAAAGGACTGGCCCGCAATGCACTCAGCTACACACTCGACGGGGAGATTTACGATCTGGATCGGCCTGTACAGAATAGCGGAGAAATCCAGATCAATACATGGGGGGATGAAGACGGTAAAAAGACGTTTTGGCACTCATCTGCTCACTTATTGGCTGAAGCCGTTGAAGCTCTGTACCCCGGTGTTAAGTTTGGAATCGGTCCGCCCATAGACAACGGTTTTTATTACGACATTGATTTCGGCGACCGTTCGATTGAAGCTGAAGAGCTGGAAAAGATCGAACAGAAAATGCATGAGCTCGCTAAACAGAAAAATGAGTTCAAACGCAGCGAAATTTCTAAAGAGGAAGCGCTAAAATATTACAAAGAAAAGGGCGACCCTTACAAAGTTGAGCTAATTCAAGATTTAGAAGACGGTGAGATCACCTTTTATGAACAAGGAAATTTCACTGACCTATGTCGCGGTCCGCATATCCCGGATACCGGCTCCATTAAAGCCATCAAACTGATGAGTCTTGCCGGTGCCTACTGGCGGGGAGATGAGCATAACAAACAGCTGACTCGCATTTACGGGGTATCCTTCCCCAAGAAAAAAGAGCTCGATGCTCACCTTGAGATGCTCGAAGAGGCTAAAAAGCGCGACCACCGCAAGCTCGGTAAGGAAATGGAGCTGTTTTCCTTCTCTCAGCGTGTCGGCCAGGGACTTCCGCTGTGGCAGCCTAAGGGCGCTATTCTCAGGGACTGTCTTGAAGATTTTCTCAAAAAAGCTCAGCAGGAAGCTGGTTATGAGCCGGTGATCACCCCTCATATCGGATCAAAAGAGCTGTATGTGACTTCCGGTCATTACGAAAAATACGGGGAGGATTCCTTTCAGCCCATTAACACGCCGAATGAGAATGAGGAATTCCTGCTCAAGCCGATGAATTGTCCCCATCATTGCGAAATTTACAACTCCCGCCCGCGGTCATACCGGGAGCTACCGATCAGATACGCAGAGTTTGGCACGGTTTACCGATACGAGCAGAGCGGAGAGCTTCACGGCTTGACCCGCGTCCGTGGATTCACCCAGGACGATGCCCATATTTTTTGCCGTGCCGACCAGGTTGAAGACGAGTTTAAGAAGGTGATCGATCTGGTGCTTAATATTTTTAAAATCCTGGATTTCTCTGATTACACCGCTCAAATCAGCCTTCGGGACAAACACGATCATTCTCCGTATATCGGATCCGACGAAAACTGAGAAAAAGCAGAAAAAGCCATCATAGAAGCCACCGCAGAAAAAGGCCTGAAAGCCGAGGTGGTAAAAGGGGAAGCGGCATTTTACGGTCCGAAGCTGGATTTTATGGTTAAG
>SLJN01000068.1 GCA_007135115.1 Balneolales bacterium | reverse complement strand
AGTTTCAAAGCGATGAGGATGACGAAGAAGAAGTTTATGATGATACCGTTGATGAATCCCCTCAAACTGAGGGTGGAACCGAAAAACCGGGCATCCTTGAAGAAGATTTGGGGGATGATTTTCCGGAAGAGCTGAGAGAAAAATTACAAGGTGATGAACAGGAGCAGACTCGCGTACTGGTTGTAGACGATACCAGAGACATGCGCCGGTTTCTGACGGATTTGTTAAAACCCTATTATCAGGTTCACCTTGCCAAAGACGGCCTTGAGGGATTGGAAAAAGCCCGCAAAATTTATCCGGATATCATCATTTCTGATGTGATGATGCCGCGGATGAGCGGTTACGAGCTGTGCAGCAAAATTAAAACCAGTGAAGGGTCGCTGGGTCGAACTCCGGTCATACTGCTAACGGCCAAAGCCGACACATCCATGAAAATCGAGGGACTTGAGCAGGGCGCCGATGACTATCTGGTCAAACCCTTCAATGCCGATGAGCTACTTACCCGCGCGCGGAACCTGGTAAATCTCCGAAAGCAGGAGCAAAAGCTATTTGTTGCCTACACGGAGATCAAAGAGAAAAACGAACAACTCAATGATACCCTTGAGCGGCTTCAGCAGATGCAGGATGAGCTGGTGGTCAAAGAAAAACTCGCCTCCTTGGGATCGCTCACCGCCGGCATTGCTCATGAAATTCGGAATCCGCTGAACTTCATCAATAACTTTTCGGACTCAGCTGCTGAAATGATGGATGAGGTGCTCGAAGAGATCCAAGACAGCCGGGAGCAATTGGGCGGCGAGACCGTTGAATACATCAGCGAGGTGACCAACGATGTTAAGCTGAACCTGCAAAAAATCAACGAACACGGCAGCCGCGCTAATAACATTGTCAATAATATGCTGCTGCATTCCAGAGGAGAATCCGGTGATCGAACCTCAACCGATCTTAACGAGCTGATCAGTGAGTACCTGAACCTATCCTACCACGGAATGCGAGCGCAGGATAAAAGTTTTAATGTGGACCTGAAGACCGAACTGGATGAGAACGTCCCCGAAATGGAGCTGGTTCAGCAAAATATCGGACGGGTGCTGTTGAATATTTTTAACAACGCGTTCTACGCGGCCAACGAAAAAAGGCTGAATGAAAACGGGGAATATCAACCGGTGGTAAAGGCCAGCACCCGGATGCTTTCGGATAAAGAAGTAGAGATCAGGGTGCGCGATAACGGCAGCGGAATACCCGAAGAAAAGGTTGAAAGCATATTTACCCCGTTTTATACCACCAAGCCCACCGGGGAAGGAACCGGACTCGGTTTGTCCATCAGCTACGATATCGTAGTCCAGGAGCATCGAGGTGAGATTAAAGTCGAATCCGAAGAAGGGGCCTACACCGAGTTCATCATCAACTTACCAGTGCAAGCATCGGAGTAACATGTTAGGGTATCAGCTGTTTGTTTGATAACCGGGATTTCCGGTATATTCAACCGCAAACAGACCGCCTTTCAAACTCAGTATTACCCCCATGCGCAAAGAAATTGAACAGCTTGAACATCAAAGCCGGGAGCTCGAACCTGACTCCGAAAATCGGGAGTTTCTGGAGCGTAAAGTAACGGCTTACAGCGAGCATTTTTATAAAAACTTACATACGGGCAAGACTTACAGTCCGGAATATCAGACTGCCTCTGAAATATTGGAAAGCGATATTCCGGAACATCCTGAAAACCCCGAAGATTTGCTCGATGAGCTGGGAGCTAAAGTCGATCATCCGGGTATTAACACGGCTTCCGGAGGGCACCTGGGTTACATTCCGGGAGGAGGGCTGTACAGCTCCGCACTTGGTGATTTTCTGGCGGCGGTAACAAATCGCTATGCCGGGGTGCATTACACCTCACCCGGAGCGGTCAACATGGAGCGCCGTTTGATTCGCTGGATGGCCGATATGGTGGGCTATCCGGATTCGGCCGGTGGATATCTGGCATCCGGAGGAAGTATCGCCAATCTGACAGCCATAATCACAGCACGAGAGGCCCGGGGATTAAAAGCGGCTCAGTTTTCAAAATCGGTCGTCTATGTTACCGAACAAACCCACCACTGCATTGATCGCGCTCTGCGGATTGCCGGCATGGGCGAGGCCATCCAGCGCCAGCTTCCGGTTGATGAAAACTTCCGCATGAAAACCGATCAGCTGGAGCAAGCCATTCAACAAGACCTTCAAGCCGGACGGGTCCCCTGGCTGATTGTCGGCTCAGCCGGCACCACCGATACCGGGGCCGTAGACCCGCTCAAAAAACAGGGAGAAATAGCCGCCCGGCACGGGCTATGGTTCCATGTGGATGCCGCCTACGGAGGATTTTTTATGCTGACCGGTGAAGTCGATTCTTTGTTTGCGGGCATTGAGTTATCGGACTCTGTGGTGCTGGATCCGCATAAAGGCCTGTTTCTGCCTTATGGTATCGGAGCGGTCATCGTAAAACAGGAAAAACTAATGGCAGCGGCGTACTCCTACGAAGCCAGTTATATGCAGGATATTCAGGATCAGCAAACCGTACTTTCTCCGGCGGATACCTCACCTGAATTAAGCAAACATTTTCGCGGGCTGCGCATGTGGCTGCCCCTTAAGTTGCATGGGGTATCGGCTTTTCGATCAGCACTGAAAGAAAAACTCCGGCTGGCTCAACATGCGCATCAACGGCTGACGGAGATGCCCGGGTTTGAAACCGGTACGGAGCCAGATCTCAGTGTGGTGCTTTTTCGGTTTCATCCTCAAGGAGCCGACCCCGATGCTTGCACCAAAAAGTTGCATCAACTCATGCTGGATGACGGACAAATATACCTCTCCTCTACCCGAATTGACGGTAAATATATGCTAAGACTGGCAGTGCTGTCGGTACGAACCCACCTCAGCACGATAGATCTTGCGCTTGAGTTGTTGCAGAAATATGCCCGTGAGGTAACCAAGTCCTCTGCGTGATTCAACACGTTTTAAAGTGCCTGCTTTTGCTTTCTGGGTCACATTTTTGGGGTTAACACTAATTTTTCGGTCTAAAATTGACTCTCATTGCAAAATTTTATCAAAAAAGGGCTTTTTAGAAAAGTTTTTTAGAGTTTGAGGTGCTAAACTTCGGAAATTTTCGTATATTTACATGAATGAAAACGAAAGTAAAAATTACAGAGTCCTGCCTTCCGGAGTTCTGCCGATAAAATGAGGATGAAACGGCACCGAACCTCCCTCCGCAGGTGCCAGAAAAGTTCATGATGTTGTTGCAGGTCCTTGCTGCGCAATAAATGACAGACCGGTAAACCAAATATTTATAGGAAGGTTTACGCAGATCTCTACTAAAAAAATAAAAATTATTTACCCTATTATTCTGAGCTGCCATGAAAAATCTTGTCCACATCAAAACACGAAAGGCCGATCTTGCGCGACACTACAAGCGTGATTTTATGGTATCGGTCATCATGATTCTACTGGCGATGATCGCCATGTTCCGTATTGAGTTCAACCCACAAGTTGAAATTGACTTTAAAGAGCGAGAGCAGGCTGTTATTCAGCTGGAAGACATTATCCAAACCTCTCAGACCAAACTTCCACCTCCACCGCCACGTCCGCGGATGCCTGAGCCGGTTCCTAACGAGGCAATAGTAGAAGACGATGTTTTCGACTTTGATTTCGATCAGGGTGATGTGTCTTTGCCACCACCGCCTCCGATGATCGCTGAAGCAGAAGAAGATGATGAGCCTGAGTTCTTCGTATCCGTAGAGCAAATGCCTTACATTATTGGCGGTATGGATGCCTTGTATCGAGCTCTTCAGTATCCTGAGTTGGCTCGAAGAGCCGGTGTTGAAGGCCGCGTAGTTGTCCAGTTCGTGATTGATGAATATGGAAATGTGCACAATCCGCAAGTAGTTCGCGGAGTAGGCGCGGGGCTGGATGAGGCGGCTGTAAATGCCATCATGCAGATTAGCTTTGAGCCGGGCCGTCAGCGTGGAAGAGCCGTTCCGGTGCAGTACACCATCCCGGTTTCCTTCCGTCTGGATCGCGGATAAAACAAGACTTTAAAAAGGGCAGCAATCACTGCCCTTTTATATTTGTAGCTACGGTGTACAGGTTTTTTCCGTGCCTCGCATCGAGGAAGATAGCGAGGTACTATCGAGGGCGTTCACCTCGCACTTCCAGTTGATACCCAACCGCTCGTGCATTACCTTATCCGGTGATTTACAAACTCATCAATCACTGGAAACTCTGGCATGCTTCGAATTACACTTTCAATACTCAGTATTTTTTTGATGTTCAGCTCGGCTGACCTAACTGCGGAACAACGCGGACTCAAGCCGGCCGACTATCTCAATTTTCAATTCGTCAACGATCCCCAGATTTCACCGGAAGGTGATCGTGTTGCTTTTGTTCGCTCTAAGGTTTCGGAGGACCAGCGCTCACGCCCGTCCACAATTTGGATGGCGGACGCCGATAACCCGGAAAACGCCTACCCGTTTACTTCCGGCGAATCCGACCGTTCTCCCCGCTGGTCGCCGGATGGTGAATACATCGCGTTTCTGAGTGATCGCGGTGACGGCACCAAAATCTACAAAATTTCATCCCGCGGAGGTGAGGCGCATCCTTTGATGGAAACCGAGCACGCCATAACCTCATTTGAATGGTCACCGGATGGTGATCAATTGCTGCTTCGTCTGAACAAAGATATGGAGGAGGATGAAGACGACGATGAACCGCAGCCCGATGTAAAAGAAGTTACCACCTCGCTCTACAAGGCTGATGGCACGGGAATCATGCCCAAGCGTCGCGCCCAAATATGGACCTATTCCGTAGATGAAGATTCCCTCAGGCAGCTCACCGATGGCACCGACTGGAATGACAATTCGCCGGTCTATTCCCATGATGGATCCATGATTGCTTTCAACGCCAACCGAACGGGGGATGAATTTGAAGGTGACTATAATCAGGATATTTATACGATTCCGGCTGACAGCGGCGCCGTGGAAAAACTGACCGAAACCGATGCCCGGGCAACATCACCGGTTTGGTCACCCGATGATGAAACCCTCGCATTCGGCTACACCGAAGGGCGCTATCAGAAATCGCACATTTATCTGATTGGTGCCGACGGGGAGAACAAGCGAAATGCCTCCGAGCAATTGGATCATATCCCCTCCAACCTTCAATGGTCAGATGACGGCGATGGCTTGTTCTATCAGGCTGCTCACGAAGGAGGAACCGGTCTGTTTTATCTGGATCTGGATTCCGAAGAAACCGAGCCGGTGCTGGAGGGCAGGTTTTCAGTAGGATCGGTGCAAATGGCTGATAACGGCGATTATATCACCTTCACCCGGGAAAGTGAAACCAAACTGGCCGAGGTTTGGAAGGCTGATCAAAACGGAGATGAGGAAACCCGCCTGACATCCCTAAACGATGAGCTGCTGGATACGCTCACCGTCAATGAGCTGGAAACGTTTTGGTTTGAAAACCGGGATGACAATCAATCGCAGGGGTTTTTGTTGAAACCGGTTGGCTGGGAAGAAGGTGAGTCGTATCCGCTGGTGCTCAATATCAAAGGCGGGCCCGGCGGGATGTGGGGACACCAGTGGTTCCATGAAATCCAGATGATGGCAGAGCGTGGCTACGGGGTATTTTTCACCAATTACAGGGGTAGCCACGGGTACGGGTTTGATCACCAGAGCGCGGTTTTCCAGGACTATGGAGGCGCCGATTACGAAGATAACATGGACGGACTCTCCTACGCGCTCGAAAATAACGATTGGATTGATCCTGATCGGCTCTTTATTACCGGTGGAAGTCACGGTGGTTTTTTGACCAATTGGATTACCGCTCATCATCCCGATAAATTCCAGGCAGCCGTAACGCAGCGCAGCGTGAGCAATTGGATCTCGGAAGCGGGCACACAAGCCTACACACCGCAAATGATGCGGGATGAATTCGGTGGTACCATTTGGGAAAACTACGATCTGTACTGGGGTCGGTCGCCGCTGAAATATGCCGATCAGGTTGAGTCACCCACGCTCATCATCCACAGCGATGGCGATGAAATTACACCCATTGGTCAGGGTGAAGAATGGTACTATGCGCTGAAAATCAACGAAGTGCCGGTTGAAATGGCCGTATTTCAGGGTGAAGGCCATGGACTGTCAAGAGCCGGAACGCCGGTTAATCTGATTGAACGCCTTAATCGAATACTGGATTGGTTTGACCGGTATGATGAAAAATAAAATGAGTTTTAGACAATATGGTCTAAAACCAAGCGTTATAAACATAGAAATTAAAGGAGAACTCGAAGACGCAGGGTAAACACCTGCAAGTAGAGATTCCAAAGAGGCGGCGACACCGCCTCTTTTTGTTTTTGGGATATAAGATGTGAGCTTTTCTGCCGCTTTTTCCGATTCTTATTTTACTTT
>SLJN01000121.1 GCA_007135115.1 Balneolales bacterium | reverse complement strand
TTTGACCTTCTCAAACAAAGGGTGATAGCTGATCAGCGTTTCCATCAAAATGGATTCACGGATACGGGCCTTTCGTGCAGCCCTTGACATGATAATCCCATTCGGAATGACGGCAGCCAGATCCCGCGTAAAAAGCAAATTCGGTGAGGGATGAAGTGTGAAGCTATCCAGTGCTTTGGTGGAACCCGTCACCACAAACTCCAGCAAGTCGTGAGCATCGAGCTTCTGAAGTTTGGATATGATGGGAGCAAGATTAAAGTCGGGCTCGGCCTCATTCAATTTTTCGATATAAAAGTGACGAGCTTCTTCCTGCTCAAAGCAGCTACGTGCAAGATCTACAATTTCAAAAATCTGATTTTCATCATTCATTATCGTGCGGAACACATCCAACATGCCCAGATGTTCTCTCCGGGCATCTTCCTCGTAAATGATATCATCAAACAGAAGTTCATCTTTTATTTCCGGGTTAACCAAAGAAACCTCATTTCCGGGGGTATGCACGATAACCCCGTTAAGCAAACCGGTTTCTGATGTTACCGAAATATCCATAACCATTTATCTCCATTGAATTTCATAATTCCGTTACGAGCAAAGGTACAAGGCCTGCTGCAAAGCTCAAAACGGAATCAAACGAAAACTTCAGGTAAGCTGTTGCAATAGTCAGTTACGGTATGTGTCATTGGCTTCAGAACTAAAGCAGGGTAGCATGCAAACAGCGTGAGGTCAACCACATACTGTATTACCCAATCTGCCAATATTAGCGGATCTGAGTTAAATTCTACATCCAAAACGTGATGATTCCATTGCCAACTGATCAAAACCAGGACGAAATTAAGCGCGCAGAAGTGGAGTCTTTGGCTTCCTTGCTCGAAGACCCGGATCATTTCGTCCATGAAGAAGCTAAGAATCGTCTCCTTAAGTTGGGTACCAGGGCCATTCCGCTTTTAAACGAATACAAGTGCAATCTTGATGAATGCTCTCTGAAACAGCAGATTGAAGGTATCATCCGGGAGATCAATATTGGTTGTGTTGAGCAGGAGTTTATTCATCACCTCGAAAATGGTATTTCCACCATTGAAGATCTCGAAAAAGGAATATTTATACTCGCCAAACTCGACTGCCCCACTTTGCAAACCGAAGAATACACTTCCTTTCTGGATTCGATTGCCGAACGCATAAAACCTAAAATTCAGCAGGTTTCTACCGAGCAGGCTTGCAGAATCACGCTTGCCCACATTTTCAAGACCGAAAAGTTTCAGCCTACAAACAAAGATTATTTTGCCCCCGCAAACTCCTATTTCAACCGGGTTTTGAAACGCCGGCGGGGTATTCCGATAAGTCTGGCTATGGTCGTACTGTTTGTGGGACGCAGGTTGAATTTACCCTTCAACGGGGTGAATATGCCGATGCACTTTCTGGTGAGCTTCATGCCCGAAGATGCTGCCGAGCCGACCTACATTGATCCATTTAACGATGGGGCTGAGGTTTGTTTAGAGCAGTGCATTTACTTTTTGAAGAAATGCGGCATCCGACCCGCAAAAAATCATTTTGCTCCGGCATCCCCGGTTGAGATGCTGGCTCGTACGCTTCGCAATCTCATCAACAGCTACGAGAAACGGCAGGACCCGTTTAAAACCAAGGAATTCAAGAGACTGCTTGACTTGGTAGAGACTTCTCAGCGAAGTTTTAAATTCTGAGACTCCCGGGTTTGTCGCCGGTTAAATCCGCTTATTCGCTTATGAAACTGCGGCTTCTCATCACTCTCATTTAACCAATTGATTTTTGGGGAACCGGAACGGATCCAGCTGGGAAGTCAGCGTATAGAATTTTTGCGACTCATCGTTATTGCCGGTTTGCCTGTGGATATCCCCTGCCAGCTTTAGCAGACCGGGGTGCTGCGGATTATATTCCATCATCTCTTCCAGCAGGGATACCGCCGTCGTTAAATCCCGTTCGGCAACTGCAATTTTGAGCCGGTAAAATGCAAAACGAAACGGCTCATTTCCCTCAAGCGACTCGATATACTTCAGGCAACGGGAAAAGATGTTGTTGTCGAAGTAAAACTGCACCAGCAGATAATACAGGTCTTCATCGATCTCAAAATCAGCCAGTTGCTCCTCAAATCGGCGCATTAACTCCCGCTCGTTGACAGCCGCCATCACCCTGATTAATGCATCCAGCGCATCGGCGGTAAATTTCGACTCCATCAACTCCGTACGCATCTCGCTGGACAGCAACCCTTTGACATGCTCAACCAAATGTGGCTCGGGATAAAAAACGTTAATCACATCTCCTATTAAAGCCAGCTGCGTCAGCTCATCATATTCGCTAAACTCCTCGGTGATATGCGGCTCGAGCTCCCACTTTTGGTTAAACAGCGCCTGATTTTTCCAGTACAGCTTATCCATCGAGGTCAAACCAAACCCACTTAAAAACGAGCCGCCCTTGTGGTCCACGCTGATATTTACGGCAACTCCGCAACGCCCGTCTGCGGTACGGACCTGATTGCACAGATCCAAATCATCAAAATACGCCGGGCCGTAATCCTCATCGAACCGGTGAGGCATGTCACTCCGGAATGCGAGCATGAAGCTATCCAAATAGGAAACCTCGGCGACTTCTTCTTCCGCAACATCTGATCGGGGCTGTTGATCCTCAATCGTTGTATGTTCAGCCGTGGGCGCGAGCAGATCCACATCGGTATGTTCGAGCAGCTGCGCCAGCTTCAGCGGAGCGTTATCGGTAAGAACTACGTCGTTGTGCATCACACAAACATAGGGCGTTTTTACTGCCTCCAGCGCCTGGTTTACGGATGCGCCAAACCCACGATTCCAGGAGTTAACGATCACTTCGCACCCGAAAAATCCCTTCTGCTTTAACTCTTCAAGATATTCAAAGGTATCATCCAGGCTGGCGTTATCGACGATGACCAACCGCGTAAGATCCGGGTCACAATGTTCATCAACGGCATACAGGCATGCTTCCAGGTCGGGCAAGCCGTTTCCGGCCGTGGGGATCACAATGGTAACCAGTGGTTCCGATGGTTTTGCAGGCTCTGGCTCAGGTGCCGGTTCCGGCTCTTCAGTTTCGGGTTGATGCACCTCGGATTCATCTTGTGGCGTGGCCTCTGCCTGATCATCAAAAATATCCTTCTGTTGCGGCTCTCCGGCGGTATCAGAATCCGGTTGGGTGCCGGTGGTATCGGCCTGCTGCTTTTCTTCTGTCTGATGATCCTCTTTGCCTTTACGATGCCGAATTTCCGCCGCTTCCACATAGCGGTTCATGCGATTCAACACCGTAAACTTGAGATCTTCAACTTTGCGATTATCGGGATCTACCTCCAGGATGGCATTGAGCGTATCCAGAGCCGCTCGCGGACTTCCATCCTCCACCTGGTGAACGGCACGATCGTACTGCTCTTCGATCCAGGTGTTTCGCTTCTGATCTAAAACGATTTCATCCTCCGCGCGTATCATCCGGAAAATCTCCTCGCGCAGTGTGGTCGTCAGACCCGGTTGATGCAAAAGGGACTGAAAATAGCTTCGCTTCACCCCCGGAGTCGGCTCATCGGGTTGATCCTGAAAAACCGGATCAATATGCAGATGACTCACCAGTCCGCAAATGCGCAGGGCGAGCTCAAGTCCGTGAAACTTATCCCAAAATGGATTGAAAAAGCGTTGATCAGCAGGAACATCAGCCCATTTCCAAATAAAATGACGATCATCAACTTCGGCTAAAAGCCTCTGATGTTCTTTAATCAGCCCTGAAAGATCTTGTGGAAGAGCAGGCCTGCCGCTGTATAAAAATGCTCCGCCGTGGTTGCGGAATTGCTTGAGCGCATCATCGATAAAGCCGGTTTGCAGCTGATCAAGCTTGTCTATCGTCCAGACATAAGGGGCGTTGATCTGCTCGATGGCAAAATTGAGCGCATTTCCACGCCCGCGCGGCTCTTCAAGCGGATAGAAATAGTGATGGTCACTTTGGTAATTATCCAGCAGGGAACTGACCAATTCTGCGGTATGGTCGGAGGAAGCGTCGTCAATCAAGATGATCTCAACAGGGATATCACTATAATCGAGCAGGTTCGTCAACGGCTCCTCTAGCTCACCGGCAGCATTTTGTAAAACGACGACAATCGAAACTTGCGGACTGTGACCCATGACTCAACGATGAATTAAACTGTGAATAGCAGAATATAAAGGTTTTATTTTGCAAATATTGCAGTAGGATTTTCTCAATGGTAACCCGGTAAACTTTCCACCCTGACTACCCCACATTCGGGAGATATTGCCAAATATTCGAATTTGATCCGAATTTGGTCCGAGTATGGTCCCTATGTGGTCTGCTAAATTTGTGCGTTTCATAATTACATCCGAGCCCAATTATTAGCTGTATAGTTTATATTAATTTTGCAGCTTTCAATTTGGATTATCGAGGTGTATCAACTTGCGGCGGCATCTACAATCTGCTATCTGCAATCAACAATTTGATATCTGTTCCAACAGGTGAGATGATGGTTTTGGGCACAATTGGATATTTATAGCAAGTATATCAACAGTATAAAGAGATAGCAGATTGATGATTAGTGATTTCAGATTGCAGATGTAAAAATCCTCAATCAATCACCCCGAAACAGATTAAAAACCGAACTCAGGTTCTTATTTTTTTCCGGTCTGCAATACAAGCGGCATCATCACAGTTTACACATTTCGAAAACACTGAATTAAATAAATCCATGAGTAGTCAGGAAGCAACCGCGAAGGACAAAACCAAAGAAGAGATTCTCAAAGAAAGCCAGAAGCGGCGAACCTTTGCAATCATCTCCCACCCGGATGCCGGTAAAACAACACTCACCGAAAAGCTGTTGCTCTACGGAGGAGCCATCCACGAGGCCGGTTCCATTAAGCAGCGAAAAGCTGCCCGGCATGCTGCTTCCGACTGGATGTCCATCGAACAGGATCGCGGAATTTCGGTCACCTCTTCGGTCATGAAATTCGAGCTGGATGACATCCGCTACAATCTGCTGGACACCCCCGGTCACAAAGACTTTTCTGAAGATACCTTCCGCACCCTCATTGCTGCCGACTGTGCGCTCATGGTTATCGACGTGGCCAAAGGCGTCGAGGAGCAAACCGAAAAACTTTTTGAAGTCTGCAAACTCAGGCAAACGCCGGTGGTTACGTTTGTCAACAAGTGCGACCGCCCCGGTATGGATCCGCTGGAAGTGATGAGTAATGTGGAGAACAAGCTCGGCATCAAAGCCGTGCCGGCTAACTGGCCGCTGGGTTATGGCAATGAATTTCGCGGGGTTTATGATTTCAGGTCCAAAGAACTGCACCTTTATACCAAAGAGGCGCACGGTGCAAAAAAGGCGGAAGCTGAAGTTTATGACCTGGAGGCCGGCCTTGAGGCGTGCGGCCTGAATGAGCGTGACATTGAAAACTTCCGCGAGGAAGTCCTCATCCTGGAAGATGAACTGGAAGCCCTCAAAGAGGAAGGGTTTGATAAAGGCGAAATCACCCCGGTATTTTTTGGTTCCGCCCTCAACAATTACGGACTCGACCTGTTTCTGCGCTATTTCTCCGGATTGGCGCCGGCACCCCAGCAATACACCAATAACGAGGGTAATTCAGTAGATGTCAATGAGCCTTTCAGCGGTTTTGTTTTCAAAATGCAAGCGAACATGAACCCCGATCACCGGGATTGCACAGCTTTTGTCCGGGTCGCCTCCGGAAAATTCGAACGCGGGATGAAAGTCGTCCTCAACGATACCGGCAAATCCGTGAAAACGGCTACCCCGCACTCGCTGATGGGAGATGAACGAAGCCTGGTCGAAGAAGCCTACCCCGGCGATATCATTGCGCTTTTCAACCCCGGCGATTTCCGCATCGGAAGTACCATCCGCGACAATAAGCTGAAAATCGATTACGATGTGATCCCGCTGTTTTCACCGGAACATTTCCGCAAAGCATCATCCAAAGACCCGATGAAGCGCAAGCAGCTTCGGGAAGGTTTGCAACAGCTTTCAGAAGAAGGTGTGGTCTACGTCTTTGAAATGCCGGGCGGCGTCGGAAACGAACTTCTGCTCGGAACCGTCGGTGCACTTCAGTTTGATGTGGTCGTCCACCGTATGAAAAGCGAATACAATGTGGAAATGAATCTCACCGGAACCACCTACATGGCCGCCCGCTGGCTGGGTAATAACGACCAGGATGCCTTTGACAAGCTTGGTGGCATGTTCTCCACTCAGGTAACCCGGGATATCGACGGCAACCCGCTGGTCGTCTTTGAAAGTAAGTATGCCCTTGATCAGGCCACTGAAAAAATCGGGGAAGATCGCCTGCTGAAGTTTAAAACCTGACCGACGGCTTTTTCCATTGACAAATTGTTTTTGCCGCGGATATACGCCGATTTAACACGGATTTTATCTGGGGATAATTCAAGAAGATA
>SLJN01000408.1 GCA_007135115.1 Balneolales bacterium | reverse complement strand
CGTGCCGCCCGGCCTTGCGCGCTCGAAAGGGTTCGGGAGCAAGCTCGAGGCGCTTCGCAACGTCCATTTCCCGGCCTGCCCGGACGCGGCCGCCCTGGCCCGAAAGCGGCTGGCCTACGAAGAGCTGGACGCGCATCGCAGAAATGTTTTGAACTATATTGATGACCGCGGCGCCGAAGCTCATGCCCGGATGTACCTGGTGGCCGAGCGCATCGGGGAAGCTCCTTTTGAAAAAGCGGAACCGACTTATCATCAATACCGGGAAGAGTTTTCAGAGTTTGATGAGTATTTATCGTTTCTTGAAGATCACTACGAATCGGTCAAAGCCGTTCAGCCCGGCGAGCCCGCTTTGGATTTTGCCTATGAAGATATTGATGGAAGCACATACAGCCTGTCCGATTTTGAAGGCAACCGGATCGTACTGGTGTTTTGGGCAAGCTGGTGCGCCAATTGCATGTATCAGAAATCATACATGGAAGAGCTGCATGAAGCGTATGCGGATCAGGGGTTTGAAATCGTGGCCATCTCCATCGAAGAAAAGAAAGATGATTGGGAGGAGGCGGTACGTCAACACGACTTTCCTTGGATCGATTTATATGCCGGAGGGGAATTTACGCAGGAAACGTTCATGGCATACCGGGCAGGCAGCATCCCGTTTTATGTGTTAATTGATGAGGAGGGCAGGATAGAAGGTGTCAATGATTTTCGGCCGTCGGTGGATTTGGAAGAAATATTGGCGGATCTGTATGAATAGTTGCGGGGGCAAAACATCTGCAATTTGCAATCACAAATCGACAATCTGCTATCTCTTTGAATTATTGAGATAATTGCTAAGGTTCCCCAATTCTGCCAACTTCATCATCCCTGTTTTTCGAACAGATAATCAGATTTGGGATAAAAAAAAGCCCCGTCTTTGCAGGGCTAATAAAAAAAGAAAAACGGGCTCAATTTGTTGCTACAACACGGTCGAGGTCAAAAAAGCCCTCTTCCATTTGATGGTTTTCATTATCGAGTTGATCGCGGTTGACTTGAATCATAACCTGCTGATCATCATCGAGATTAAAACTTATAGAGAGCACGCCGTCATTGAAATGCTGTTCGTTGGTTCCGATCGAAAGTATTTCATGTTCAGCCGTTAGGTCTGAATCGGGCTCAGTTTCCGAAGTATAATAAACCACGGAGAAGTTCGGAGCTTCATCTTCAAACTCAGATATAGACAAAGTATGAACGTCTAATCCGCGTCCGTCCAGTATATCTGTCATTTCTTCAGCGCCGTCCTGATCCGAGTCATAGACAACAGCTGTGTGAACCGAACCGGCCTGAGCCAGGGTTTGATCAACCTGGAAAATCTGTAAGATGATATTACTTTGTGATCGAAATGGGATTTCATCCTGTGCAAATGCTGAGGATGAAACAAAAACTAAAACAGCAATGAGCAGTATAGCTTTCATTTTTGTGCTACGATATTTTTTCGTGGCGGTGCAGAAAGGCTGTGTAGGGTGCCGTCATTACAATGCCACATCCATATTTGATTGATTAAATAAAATTAATAAATATTTCATTGAAGGCCAAGAGCCGAACAGCTTAAAAAGCTTTTGCGTAGTCAGTTAATATCGCAGAGATTAGACTTTAAAAGGGATTATGGGAAAGGTGCATTCATCATAAGTTATAGCATGAATAAGCCGGTCCATTTCCAATAAATGTTATTGAAAAGGAGCAAAGTTGGGGATCGGTATTGCTTAAACACCACTACTCTTGTGAACCTTGAAGGTCCTAATCTGGAATAGTTAATGACAAGGGTGAAACAGCGAAGAAAAAGAGCTCCGTGGTGGACGGAGCTCTTTTCAGCATAAAAATCAATTGGTAATCACGACTTTTTCAAGATTCCAGAATTTCTCCCGCATTTGATGATTTTCGCTACTCAATTGATCCCGATTGACATTTATCATGACTTCTTCGTCTTCGACAAGTTCAAATTTTATGGAAAGTGAACCTTCATTGAAATGCCGTTCATTTTCTCCGATGGAAATGATTTCATTGTCGGCTGTGAGCATCGGGTCTGGCTGGGCTTCAGCGGTGAAGTAAACCGCTGAGTAATTATGTATTTCGTCTTCAAATTCCGAAACTGATAACGTTCTTACATTTAACCCCCGCTCTTCAAGCTTTGCTGACATGATATCAGCGTACTCTTTATTCGTATCGTATACAATTGCGGTGTTGATATGCCCTTCTTCAGCAAGTGTCTGGTTAGCATGAAAAATTTTAAAGATGGTGTTTTGTTTTGCCCGAAGCGATTGCTCATCCTGATCAAGATCATAAGTAGTTGCTGAAAGTAGAACAGTGAGAATCAGAGTTGTTTTCAAAATTAATGGAGTTATGAATGATAAAGGCGAAAAAGGATTGTATTCTTCAGAATTTTAAAGATTTTTCAGCCTTAGTTTATGTTACTTAGCGGATTGTACGTATTAAGTGAAGTCGGGTAACCACTATGATCTAAAGTTCAACTCCAATTATTAAATTATTCTAACCAAGGTGCCTGATTCTTGAGAAAGTAAATTCTTGAAAAAAAACCTTTAATTATTATTGGATTAGTCTCATATTTGGCAAGTATTAAGCAGTACTTGTACAGATATGGGAATTGCATAGAGTCCTGGGTATTCACCATAGCATATTCCCGTGATAAGAAACTTCATCTGAGATCTGTCGTAGGACTCAGTATTTTTGATGCCAAATAACTTTTTATTAATCATAACTAAACAACCGAATGAATATGAAAAAGCTGATTGCCTGTCTGAGCTTTCTGTTTCTAACTGCCGGTTTAGCTTCAGCGCAGGACCTTGACACTTTTTCCGATAGGGTTACAGAGTTTACCCTTGATAACGGATTAACATTTATCGTGATAGAGCGCGACGTTGCTCCTGTAGCATCGTTTATGACTTTTGTGGATGTGGGTTCTGCCAATGAGCCGGTCGGCCAAACCGGAATCGCCCACATTTTTGAACACATGGCATTTAAAGGTACCGAGCGAATCGGGACCACCAATTACGAAGAGGAAAAGGATTGGATTGATAAACTGGATGAAGCCTATCTGGCCTGGTTGGATGAGTACAATGATCCCAATGCCGACGAAGAAGAAGTTGAGCGCCTTTGGGAAGAGTTTGAAGGGATTCAGGATAAAGCCCACGAGTTTGTCGAAAGCGAGGAATATACCAACCTCATTGAAAGTGAAGGCGGCACCGGCATGAATGCGTTTACCTCCGCCGATGGAACCGGCTACTTTTACAGCCTGCCTTCCAATAAAATGGAACTGTGGTTCAATCTTGAGTCGGACCGATTCATGAACCCGGTGATGCGCGAGTTTTATGTAGAAAAAGACGTCATTAAAGAAGAGCGCCGCTCAAGAACCGATTCGGATCCTATCGGCAGATTGGTTGAGGAATTTACCTCTGTAGCCTTTTCAGCCCACACGTATAAAAATCCTGTGATTGGCTGGCCATCGGATATTCGCAATACAACGATCCAGGATGCCTGGGACTTCTATGATACCCATTATGTGCCATCCAATATCACCAT
The DNA here is from genome assembly GCA_007135115.1 of Balneolales bacterium. GTDB lineage: Bacteria > Bacteroidota > Rhodothermia > Balneolales > Natronogracilivirgulaceae > SLJN01. The sequence goes on along the minus strand of SLJN01000408.1, from coordinate 2,902 downwards.
GGCCATTTCCGGGAATGTTGATCCTGATGAAGTAAAAGAACTTGCGGAAAAATACTTCAGCCACATGCCCGGCGCTGACAGAGAGGCGCCAAAGCTACGGGTAGAAGAACCCGAACAGCGAGGCGAGCGGAGATTCACCATTAAGGATCGTGCACAACCGGTGATTCTGATGGGTTACCATACCGTGGATGCCAACCATCCGGATGCCCTTGCCTTGGAGACGCTCGGAAATGTTCTCGCCCAGGGTCGAACATCACGAATGTATCAGGAGCTTGTGGTGGAAGAACAAAGCGCTATGGTCATTAATGCATTCAACGGATTTCCCGGAGATAAATACGCCGGACTTTTTATGATTCTCGGACTACCCAACCAGGGAGTAGAGATGGAAGATCTCGAAGAAGGGATCATGAAGGAAATTGAAAAGGTTAAAGAGGGCGATCTGGAACAAAGTGAAATTGACCGGGTTGTCAGCCGGGAGCGTGCACAGCTTACTCGCGGGTTGCGGAATAACTCCGGCATGGCACAGCAGTTTGCCATGGCAAATGCCCGATATGGTAGCTGGGAGTCGGTGTTTACCCGCCTTCAGGAGATGGAAGAGCTAACCGTGGAAGATTTACAGCGCGTAGCAGAACAATACTTCACGGAAAACAACCGCACAGTCGGTACTATAGAAACTCAAAACTGATTTACCACGCAATCCGGAAATGGAAGTTATGACTATGACACCAAGAATATTTGCAACTTTATTTAGTACTGTGCTTTTGATTTTCTGGGGATGCCAGACTACCGAGACGGCACAGGATCAACAAGAAGAGCCGAAAGAGGATGAAACTTTTGAGCTGCCTCATTTTGATTCTCTTGAATATCCCGACTTACCCGAGCTGGAAAGCCCGGATGTAACTACATTTGAACTGGATAACGGAATAAAGTTCTATCTGCTTGAAGATGACGAATTACCGTTGATTGATGTAAATGTAAGAGTGCGGTCAGGCTCATTTATGGTTCCGGATGATAAAACCGGCCTTCATACCATCATGGCATCGCTGATGCGTGAAGGAGGGTCAGAAAATTATCCTGCCGGGGAGCTCGATGAGTTGCTTGAATCTCGCGGAGCTCAAATAGAAACGAGTATGGGAACAACCTCTGGTTCAGCCCGTATGAACGTACTGGACGATGATTTCGAAGAAATCCTTCCTGCATTTATTGATGTCCTGGAAAATCCGGCTTTCCCGTATAATCGTTTGGCTCAAATCATGCAGCAACAGCAAAGTCAGATTGCCCGGCGCAATGACAGTCAACAGCAGGTTACCAACCGGGAATTTCGTCGCCTGATTTACGGAGAGAATTCTGTTCAGGGAAGAATGACCGAGTATGAAACCCTCGATAACATTGAGCGGGATGATCTGTTCGATCTGCATGAACAGGCCTACGTAAGCGAAAATCTCAAGATTGGCGTAACCGGAGATTTTGAAGAAGACGAAATGAAAGCAAAGCTGGAAGAGGCGTTTTCCGACTTTCGATCTGGTGACCCTGTAGAAATCGATTTTCCCGGTACTGACTACGAGTACGAATCGACGGTCAACTTGATTGATAAACCGGATGTAAACCAGTCTGATATTTTGATGGGGCACATCGGCGGGCGTCGCGATAATCCTGATTATGCTGCGCTTCAAATGATGAATCAGATTTTGAGTGGCGGCTTTTCCGGTCGACTGTTTAGGATCGTTCGATCAGATATGGGACTGGCCTATTCGGTATACGGAACATACGGCAGCAATGCCTTTTACGATGGCGTATTTAATGCCGGGGTACGCACCGCTTCTGAAAATACCTCTGAGGCTATAGAAGCGGTAAAAGAACAGATAGAGCGTCTTCAGGATGAAGATGTGAGTCAGGAAGAACTGGACGATACCCGCGAACGCATTATGAACCGCCTTGTGTTTCGGTTTGAAACCAAATCGAGCACACTCAGCGAAATGATGAGCAATGACTATCGCGGGTTGCCGAGAGATGCTTTCGATCAGTATATCGAAGAACTTCAAGAGGTTACTCCGGAAGATATCAAAAGAGTGGCCAATGAATACCTAAAGCCTGATCAAATGCATATTCTGGTTGTGGGTAATGCTGATGAAATCGGGGATCAACTCGATCAGTTCGGTGAGGTAAACGAAATCGATATTTCTATACCCGGCGGACAGCAGCAGCAACCGCAGTTCAGGTAGTTAGTAGAATCAGCCTATTTCAAAAAAAATTGTCTGTTCCACTTTTAAACCCGGTGCGGAATTGATCCGTATCCGGGTTTTTTATGAAACAAATCTCATATTTACCCCACTTGAAGGTGCGGCAATGGCTTAAACTATACAGCAGAATTAAAGAAATTTAATAAAAATGTTTGCCTCCCTTGGTCTATGGCACACAATTTGTATTGCGCCGAATCCGTAATTATGATAGTTTTGTTTAGAATTGGTGAGGTTATAGTCTGCCATTCAATACAAGTGCCAGCGTAGAATATCAAAGATGTAAGCTACTCATCTGTCGTTCTTGATGAATTAAAAAATCAACCACCAAGTGCGATAGATGAGCGTAAGATCGGATAAAACCCAGGCAGGGAATTACAAGAATGCTGGCAGCATCAATAGTATTTAATAAGATATAAAAGGAGGTACTCTTGCTTAGAGAAGAACTTCAACCCAATGAGAATTTTTATATCGACGGTGAAGCTCCGAAGTATAAAACATATAATCTCAGAAATTTCAAGGAGCTTCCACAGGTGCAGGCATTGCCTGAAGAAACTCAATTCGCCATCGAGGTAGTTGGAAACGTATTACCGTTCAAAACCAATAACTATGTCGTTAATGAGTTGATCAATTGGGATGATGTTCCCAACGATCCTTTTTTCCAT
>SLJN01000312.1 GCA_007135115.1 Balneolales bacterium | reverse complement strand
GTGTAAAAATTCATTCAACGAAGCTGATTTACGAAACACCTCCATAGCCATATTCACTAAGTCGGAGGCTTCGTTTGGAAACATCGGCTCCATATCTATAAGGCGAGGATGGTCAAATATTTTTTAAAATACTATGTTCTAACTTCCGGTTATTCTGCCGGTTTATAACAAGCTTTTTTAGTCGATTTTTCATATATGACTCTGTCTAGGCAGTTCGTGACTTACGTAACAATGGTGCCAAAACGCAAGCCGTTACAGCGCAATAAACTCTCATAGGAAATCCAATTAAACATAGCCTATCGGATCATTATCGTATATAATTGAATCATATCGTATCATTCAATGTCGCTATAAGTTTAAAGAAAGGCTGAGCCAATTAAACACCAGGTTGTTAGCACACCTATTAAAACTTTTCTCATCATGCCAAAGCATCATATATTCCAGGCATGATGGATAATAATCAAGTTAATCAGCTACTTGTTGTAGCTGGTCCAAATGGATCCGGAAAGACTACTGTTGCTCGCGAAATCATCGAAAATCAAGATTATCGGTACATAAGTGCTGACGATATTGCTTATGAATTGTCCCCGGAAAATCCACTTTCTACCAGAATTCAAGCCGGTAAGGAATTCTTTAATCGATTGGAGGCTGGGGTTCAACACAAGTTTAATTTAATTATTGAATCTACATTATCCGGTAAATCATTGCTTCCAAAGCTCTTGGAGTATCGTCAGAATCACAGTTACTCAGTTAAAATTGTGTATCTGTTTTTATCCAATCCGGATATGTGTAGTAAACGTGTGGCCACCAGAGTTCGAAAAGGAGGCCACCATGTCCCCTATCAAGACATCGTTCGGCGTTTTGGAAGAAGTATGGACAATTTTTGGAATTATTACCGCAAGCAATGTGACCAATGGAACTTAATCTATAATGCAGAAGATGATTTCCAGGAAGTTGCCCGGTTTGAGAATCAAATAAATTATGTGTTTGACGAATCCTTATTCGTTACCTTTCAAGAAATGGTAAAGCAATATGGGCAAACAAAACAAACATAATCGCGATTTTTCTTCCGAACTGATTCGATTAGGTAATCGTGGAGTTCGCAAGGCTCAAGAAGAGAACCGGCGCTTAGGCATCCCAAATGTCTATTTTAAGAACGGGAAAATCTATTATCAGCTGCCCGATGGGGAAATTACGACCAAAGAGCCGAAAGAATTGGCCAATAGCTAAATCGGAGTGCTAACTCGACTTTGACCGCAGCGCATGTGCCGGAGCCCTACACGCTGCCTGGGCGGCGGCCGAAAGGTGCCATCGATCCGACTTTCGACCGTCCTACGCCGCCTTCGGCGGCTCCGGACTTGGTAGCACAGGTGTCTCCATTGACCCCGACCTTATTCGATGACTACCGTCGCCGAAACGGTCGGGGCTAAGATCGGTCGTCCTTCGCTCCGCTTCGGACTTTGATTGGATGTAGTCCATTATTCCAACAATCCACCTATCCTACCGCAGAAATATTACTAACCTTGAATGATTACTACTCAAGCTCATCACCCGGATACCTTCACCGCATCACTCAAAAACGGCTCACCGGTGAGCATCTCCGATACTTCCCAGAGTTTGACGTTGTTTTCTTCCGTATAAAACTTGTGTTTCACCTTGGCCGGTTTTTTGTTTATGAAATAGCTGCCGCTTCTGGCGGGGATTTCATTGGCCGAGGCGAGGTAGATGCTGGTTTGCGCGCCTTTCTCGGAGCTGGTCAGAAACGGGCGAAACAGTTTAAATACGAGATTAGTCAGCCCGCCGGCGCTGGCGGAAAAGTTGGTTGCAACGGTGCCGGGGTGCAGCGAGTAGGTGGAAAGGTTCGGGTAGTCTGTCAGGCGTTTTGCCAATTCCGTCGTAAACATGATGTTGTACAGTTTGGAATTGCCGTAGGCCTTGAAGCCTGAGTAGCTCTGCTCCATGTTAAAATCTTCAAAATCGGGACCAGCGGCCCGGTGCGCTTCCGAGGCAACATTGATGATGCGTCCGTCATCAGAAGCGGCAATGCGGTCGAAAATCAATTTGGTGAAGGCAAACGGGGAGAGGTGGTTGATGGCGATGGTCAGCTCGTAGCCATCCGGTGAGACCTGACGTTTACTTCCAAGGATCAGCCCGGCGTTATTAACGAGTACGTCAATCTGTTTGTAATCGTTGTTAACCTGGTCGGCTGCTTTTCGAACCTCATCAAGGGATGAAAAGTCAGCCTGAAGCAAATAAATATGGCTGTTACCGGTTTCTTTCGCGATTTGCTTTTGGGTAACCTGGAGTTTTTTCTCGTTTCGACCGTGCAGAATAACCACGGCTCCTTTTCGGGCTAACTCAAGGGCTGTTATATATCCGATGCCTGATGTGGCTCCGGTAACGAGGCAAATTTTGTTTTTCATAGGTTCCGCCGATTCTCAGATTAAAATTTTTTTTAGCAACACCTATTGGAATGGTGTAATTCCGAAAGTGAAAACATGACTGAAAACGGACAAAAGAAAACAGCGTTGGTTCTTGGCAGTGGAGCGGCAAGAGGCGTCGCTCATATTGGCGTCATAGAAGCGCTGCAGAGCAAAGGCATCCGCCCCGATATGGTGATCGGCACAAGCATGGGCGCCGTTGTTGGCGGGGTTTATTCCGCCGGTAAATTGGATCAATTTACCGAATTCCTTACCACGCTGGACTGGAAAGCCATCATGGCGTACTGCGATTTTGTGTTCCCCCAAAAGGGCTTGATGGAGGGAACCCGCATTCTGGACAAACTCGATGAAATTATCGGGGATGTCACCTTTTCGGATTTCCCGGTTCCGTTTTATGCGGTTGCCACGAACATGAAAACCGGTCAGCCGGTGGTCTTGCACGAAGGGAGCGTCAGCGCGGCGCTGCGAGCAAGTTTCTCGGTACCCGGCATTTTTCAGCCGGCGCGGATTGGTGATGACTGGTTTCTGGATGGCGGACTGGTTGCCCCGCTACCAATCAGGCAGGCTAAAGAGCTCGGGGCGGAGCGCATCATTGCGGTTGACCTCAATCACGATCAGATCAAACGGAATACGCGCAGACGCACCATCAAGAGTTTTGAGCGCAAGGATATACTCCGGAATTCCAGCGAGGATAAGCCGGAAGTAACCGCCGACGGCGCTTCGATTTGGAATCATGTGGAACGTCGCTATAAATCAGTGGAACAGTCGATGCGACTGGCGCTGTATAACCTGGTTCAGACGGATAAAAAAGGCGAACATGAACCGAATATCTTCGATGTACTCGGCAGTTCCATGACCATCATGGAGCATAACCTGAGTAAGATCATCCTCGAACAATACCCGCCGGATATCCTGATCCAACCCGGCCTGTCTCACCTGAATTTCTTTGATTTTGACAGCGCTCCCGATGCCATCAAAACCGGGTACAAAGCCACCCTTAAGGTATTTGACAAACATCCACAATTATTCGATGATATCCGGTTGTAAAAGTTTTGGAAAACCGTCTTATTCGGATGTAGTATCTTATTGGCATATATAGTATTATTCGGCAGGACTGAATTATAACTCCGGGCATGTATAACACGCCTTTAATGAGGTGATGTCGACTCCGGATAGAAGCAAAAAACGGTCAACATGGTCACAACAAGACAGAACCGATTTACAGATCTCGGACTCCTTCTGCTGCGTATCGGAGTCGGAATAACCTTTATCATCGTGGGATCCCCTAAGCTGATGGGCGGTCCCGAAGAGTGGGAGGTGGTCGGAGAACATGCCGCCTATCTGGGTATTACAGCCTGGCCGATGTTCTGGGGCTTCTTTATTTCAGTTGCCGAATTTTTCGGCGGATTCTTACTGATGCTGGGATTATTCTTTCGTCCGGCCCTGGCCGTGCTGTTAATCTCAACCATCGTGACCATCGCTTCGTCCATCGGTCAGGGAGCCGATTTCGTCTACACTGCCAATACCATAGCAGTAGGGTTTATCTTTCTGAGTATGTTCTTCACCGGGTCAGGCCGCCACAGCCTTGACCGCAATATCTGGAACCGCCGCAGGCGGAGAGCTTGATAATTTTTGCCGCGGATTTACGCGGAGGAACACGGATTTATTTAGGCAGTTCAAAGTTCAAGTGCTTGTGGGCTGTGGTAACTCTATTGCGCCCATGAGCATTTTTAGCTATTACTTTGATATTAATACAACAGCTGTATAGTATTGGTGGCGTGGTTTTTAAGCCGCGGATCTGCGCGGATGAAACACGGATTTTTTAAGGCAGTTCAAGGTTCCAGGGGTTCAAAGTTCAAGTGCTTGTAGACTAAGATAATCTTATCATAGCCCATCAGCATTATTAGCTATTGTTACTATTTGAATATCCTGTAAACTTCTGCGCAACCGCTTTTACTGGATACACATGTTGCACAGGATAGCTAATTATAATCCATTACTTTGGCTATAATGTAGAACTATACCCACGTAAAATCCGTGTTTTATCCGCGAAAATCCGCGGCAAAAAAAAGTTAAATCGGTATTCGCAACCCGGCTGCCAGGGCTAATTGATCAAACCCATCCAGGACATACTTGAGTTGTACATCGAGGAGGGCAAAATCAACGAGATCAGCTTGAAAGCCTGCACCGACATTTACGCCATTAGTTCGGCCCGTACTTGTGGACCCGTTAAGTCGCTGGGTATATCGGATCCGGTTTACACCGGCAAGGCCATATACGTTGAAGTTATCTTCTTCCAGAAACCGGTACTCTGCATTCATGTTTAGTTCGGTCCACAAACTTGTATGTGTTTGTTCGCCGAAGTCAGTCGACTCAGGAGTATAAAACGTCAGTCCCCCTGAAAAATATAACTCATCAACATTCGGCAAGTCATAAACGACATGACCTTTAATGCCGATTCGGTCAATATCGGCTCCATACGCAAGTCCGCCTTCTACGGCAAACTGTGCTTCCGCTTTTTGAGTCAACCCCGAAATCATCATCACCATGAATAGACTCAAAGCAACAAATCGTACTGCTTTCATGTATTACTCCTATTTTTCTGAGTAGTTGTTAGCTGCAATTAACCTGATGGGTTACATGCATCAGGCTAAATCTTATATCATACCCATACGAAAAAAAGGAGCAAATAGGCTCAAGCCGGTTTAATGGCGAGGGAGCAGCACGGTGTCGACGGTGTGCAGTATGCCGTTGGAAAATTCAATATCGCGGTCTACAATGGTGGCTTCATTGACGACGATATCATCACCGGTCGCATGAACATAGATTTCAGAGCCCTGTATGGAAGGCATGCTGGTTTGACCGGCAATGTCATCAGCCTGAAGAACCTCTCCGATCAGGTGGAACTCAATGATGTTTCGCACGGGTTCCGGATCGTCCTGCCAGTCTTGCATAACCTGGGAAGGCAGCTCCTCAAAAGCGTCGTCATGAGGCGCCAACACCGTTACCGGGTTACCTTCTTCAATTTCATCAGCCAGACCGGTTTCCTCTAAAATCTCGATGAATACCTCGTAATTTTCTTTCTGCTCAAGATGATCAATAAGATCCTCTGCCACTGTAGTTGCCGGCAGCAGTAAAGCGAGTAAAGTGGCGGACAGAGCAATTCTGCAAAATTCGGAAATGTTCATACAATCAGTATTTTTAGCTAATAGAAGGCTTTCGGTGTTTTATGTAGTATGACCAAATTGAAGACCAGTTTCAAATCGTGGGAAGTGATTTCTTTATGTAGGTGAATTCCCAAAGCTTGTTCTGGTTTAACATTTTAACAAAAAACAATGTATCCATTTCGTCATCCCGGAAATTACGTAGCGAGAGCGGAGGGATTATCCGGGATGACCATAGGTAGAAAGCTTGGTCAAAGAAAATCTCCCCCGTTTTTGTAAAGCCCTCAAATTGAACGAGTAATTCAATCTCAGATGAAGTTAAATGTTGCTAAGCTATTGCTAAGCACCGGGGTGATGATCATTGTTCTGGTCATATTGAGTTCACCTATTGGAATGGTTCCCGCCTTAGGTCCTTTTTTGAGTCCGTTCGAAGGTTTTTGGCAACTCGCCGAGGGTGAAAGCGACCGGGTTGATCGGGATGTCATCTCACCCGGGATTGAGGAGGATATTCGTATTGTGTATGATGAACACGGCATCCCTCACATTTTTGCTGAAACGACAAGTGACCTGTACTACGCTCAGGGATATCTCACAGCCAGGGAGCGCCTATGGCAGATGGACTTCTTAGCCAGGGCTGCCGAGGGCAGCCTCACGGAAGTCATTGGTGAAGAAGCGCTTGAGTACAGTCGGTACATGCGTAATCTGGGGATGGTCAAAGGTGCTGAACATACCGTTGAACAAATGCAATCCGACGATCGCTCGCAACGCAAAGTCGAGGCTTATACCGATGGGGTGAACGCATGGATCGATCAACTGGATTCACGGAAACTTCCACTGGAATTTAAACTGCTGGGTTACGAGCCCGAACCCTGGTCGCCGCTCAGAACCGGGCTGGTGTTGATGAATATCAGCCATACGCTCACAGGGCGAAGCGCCGACTATCAAATGACCAACACACTTGATCAGTTCGGAAGAGATTTCATCAACCGGTTTTTCCCGAAGTTTACGGATGATAAAGCCTATTACATCACCGATGAGGGTCAGTTTGATTTTGATCCGCTCACAGCTGAACCCCCGGAAAGCTCTTTCACCCCTTCGACGATGTACGAGTCGCCGATTGAATTGCCCGATCCCGGCATCGGGAGCAACAACTGGATCGTTGACGGCAGCCGGACCGAAACCGGAAACCCTTTGTTCAGCAGTGATCCTCACCTGCCTTTGACCCTGCCCTCCATCTGGATTGAGATGCAGCTTCACGGACCGGATGTCAACACCTACGGCGTAACGCTGCCGGGTACGCCGGGAATCGTGATGGGCTTTAACGAAGCGGTCAGCTGGGGCACAACCAATGCCGGATCCGATGCCATGGATATTTACGAGATTGAATTTCGCGACGAGTCGATGAAACAGTACCGGTATGACGGGGACTGGCGAGATGTTGAACTCCGGGAGGAAGTCTACCGGATGCCGGATGGCTCCGAAGTCATCGATACCGTGCGCAGTACCCATCACGGTCCGATTGTGGTACCGCAGGGAGAACAGCCGTTTCATGATTCCAAACCTGAAGCGCACGCCATCCGCTGGACCGCCCATGAACCCGGCAACGAAACGCTTGCCCTGAAGAAAATTAACAGGGCGTCGAACCCCGGGGAGTTCAAGGCCGGACTGGATCATTTTTATGTGCCGGCTCAGTCATTTGCCTACGCTGATACGGCCGGCAACATCGGGCTGTTCCATCAGGGGCGGTTCCCGGTGCGATGGGAGTCACAGGGGCGTTTTATCGGTGATGGCTCCGATCCGGCGTATGATTGGGACTCCTGGATTCCTTCCGAACATATGCCGTTTAGCCTGAATCCGGAGCAGGGCTATCTGGGATCGGCAAATCAACCTCCTGTGGGCGATTACTACCCTTATGACATCGGATGGCTGTACGCCAGCAACGAACGCGGCAGCCGGATTCATGAACTTCTGTCGGAGGGAGAGGCGTTTACATCCGAAGAATTTCGCGAAATGCAAACCGACAACCTGTCCATTGAAGCCCGCAGAATGCTGCCCTTTTTGCTGGATAAGCTCGACACCGAGCAGCTTAGTGACGAAGCCGGCGAGTTCCTCACACATCTGGAGGACTGGGACTATCACTATGATCCGCAAAGTAAAGCTCCGGTCATGTTCGACCGGTGGTGGCAAGGCGTTTATAATTCCATCTGGGAGCCTGAATTTGCGGAGATTGAAAGATATGTCCGCAGGCCAAACCGGGAGCGTACAGGCTTAAGCATGATCCGTGAGCCCGAAGATACGCTGTGGTTGTCCGGAGGTTGTGATTCCCTCGAAGAGATGATCACCGGCGTTTATCAGGATGAATATCAGAGGCTGGAAGAGCAACACGGTTTGCCGGGGTCAGAGTGGACCTGGGAAAACCGGCAAGGTTCCCATATTCGACATCAGGCGGATGTGCCGGGGCTCGGGGAATCGGGGCTGGCTCCGGGAGGAACGGCACTTGCCCTGAACGCGAATCGTGGTAACCACGGTCCATCATGGCGGCTCGTCGCGGATCTGTCCAATCCTGTTGAAGCATTCGGGGTGTATCCCGGTGGCACTTCGGGAAATCCCGGTTCCTATTTCTATGATAATTTTGTGGATGATTGGGAGGCCGGCAAATTACGTGAACTTAATTTCTGGCGTTCGCTTGACGATGCCGATTCCCGTTACACGATCACCTTAAGCCCACAGCCATGAAAACCTTTGCCATTCTAATTGTTTTGATGATGATTGTTGCCGCCATCGCCCAGTTGATGTTACCGTGGTGGAGTGTGGCATTGGTGGCTGCAATTTTCACGGCTTACGGAGCTACCCGGCCGTCACAAGCTTTACTGATCGGATCTTTGGGCATTGGCGGGTTGTGGCTTCTGGCGGTGCTTTGGTTGCATGTCCCCTCCGATGGCGTGATGGCTGGCAGAGTTGCCGGGACATTGGGATTTGAGTCTTCGTTATGGATGTATGCGTTCACGTTTATAGCCGGAGGACTCTCAGGTGGATTAGGCGGAATTTGTGGTTACTATTTCAAGTCAACAGTGACCGACTTTACCGAACATCCGGAAATCGACGAGAAAGAAGTGTCTTCTTAATGATGAATCACATGGGATTTTCCATGCCGGTCTGTTACGATTTTCCTATTTTTGCAGTCTTCAAACAGACGTAAAATTTCGACACAAAAAATTATTTCAATTATGCCGACTAAAGTAGTATTGATACCGGGAGATGGAATTGGAAAAGAAATTTCAGAAGCTGTCCAGAAAATATTGAGCGCTGCAGGGGCGGATATTGAATGGATCCCTGCTGAGGCGGGTGATGCGGCTTATCAGGCGCATGGTGATCCGTTGCCACAAAGAACCGTAGATCTTATCGAAGAGCATAAACTCGTTCTTAAAGGACCTCTTACCACTCCGGTCGGCTCCGGGTTTCGCTCGGTGAATGTTTCGCTTCGCCAGAAATTTGATTTATATGCTAACATTCGCCCGGCCAAAAGCTTGCCCGGCGTGGATTCCCATTTTACCCACGTAGATCTGGTCACTTTTCGGGAAAACACGCAGGGTCTGTATATCGGTCAGGAGCGATACACCAATGATGATAAATCCAACGCTGAATCCATAGCGGTAGTTACGCGCGAAGCAAGTGACCGCATTATTCGCGCCGCTTTTGATTATGCCGTTAACAAAGGGCGCAAGAAGGTCACGCTGGTACATAAAGCCAATATTCTGAAATTAACGACCGGATTATTTCTTGAAGTCGGTAAAGAGGTGGCCAAGGATTATCCAGATATTGAGTTCACGGATATGATCGTCGATAACTGTGCCATGCAAATGGTGCTGCGACCGGAGCAGTTTGATATCATCGTTACCACGAATCTGTTCGGGGATATCCTATCGGATCTCGCATCCGGTCTGGTAGGCGGACTTGGTGTAACCGGATCGGCCAACATGGGCAAAACCCACGCGATGTTCGAAGCCGTCCACGGTTCCGCTCCGGATATTGTAGGTCGGGATATAGCCAATCCAACCGCGCTGCTGTTCTCTTCGGTGATGCTACTGGAGCACATTGGTCAGAATGAGCCGGCGGAAAAAATCAGAAAAGCCGTTGATAAAGTGCTGATCAACAAGAATGTGTGTACCCCTGACCTCGGCGGCCGCGGAACAACACAGTCTTATGCCGATGCGGTTTGCGAGGAAATTAAGAAGAAGTAATTGATGTTTTAGCCGCGGATTTTCGCGGATTAAACACGGATTATTTCGCCACGGATTCACTATTTGGGTTCGATGATTTTCGAAAAAAACGTCCTGTAAGGTCGTCCTGTTGGTAGCCCGGGATGAAGCGAAGCGCAATCCCGGGTAAATCGGGGACAACCCTCATCCACATCCCGAGGCAATATCAATGAACCTGCAAAATGTCCGCCGAGGGATGCACGGGAAAGTGATGACCATTTATGTTTCAGCGAGGACGCGTGTTGTTAGCTGGCCGGTGCGGAGATCCGCCGGCAGTCAGACACAGCGCACTCGGCCGGCGTCATTATTCTTGGGAATGATAAAATGGTAAAATGATCTTACGTTTAGAGTTACATCAAAACAATTTTTCCCATTTCTTCCATAATCAAATTCAAAGGAGGGTCGATCGATGAAATTAGGTATCATCTCGGATACGCATGATCATGTGCCGCATATCCAAACGGCGGTTCGAAAGTTCTCTGATCTTCAGGTCGATACCATATTGCATGCCGGAGATTACTGCAGTCCGTTCACGATTCCGCACTTTGAAGGGTTTTCGCTCATCGGCGTTTTTGGAAATAACGACGGCGATCATTTCCGGTTAATTCAGCAGTTCCGGAATATCAATGCCGAAATCCACAACGAGTTTCATGAAGTCAAACTCGGAGGCCGGCAAATAGCGCTTTATCACGGTACGAGAGAGCCGATCACCGAAGCCCTTGTAAAATGTGGAAAGTATGACCTGGTGATATCAGGCCACATTCATACTCCGATCAATGAAAACCACGGAGATACCCTGGCTTTTAATCCCGGATCAGCACACGGATTCGATAATACTCCAACCGTTGGGGTGTATGATACCGAAGCTCATAAAGCCGAAATTATCGAGCTCACGCTTTTGAAGTGAGCACTACTTTACAAACTCAACCACTTGCTGTAGCGTAGAGTAGTCAACTCCACCGGCGATAACATAGCCGTCGATGATCGTGGTAGGCACACTTGAAATGCCGAGTTCGCGAGCGGTATTGATGATTTCATTTTGTTTGTTGCGCATGGCATCATCGGTGAGGCAGCTTCGCCAGGACCCGGAGCTGATATCATCAAACTGATTGTGAGCTTCACCGATATCATCGGTGTCGATATTAGTCCAGTTATCAACAAAGTAGCTTACCAACTCACTTCGCTTTCCTTGCTGTTCTGCGCAAAGGGTAGCCATAGCACCCTGAATTCCTTTTTCCCGCTGAAGCGCCGGAAACGGTACATACACTACGGATACATCATCGGCATAGTTCTCTTGTAATTCATCCAATCTCGGACTGAGACTTCGACAGTGCGGGCAGTCATAATCGGAAAAAACATAAATCGTGACTTTGTCGGGATCAGCTTCGGTTCCGAGGACATTACCCATGGTTTCATCAATATTTTCAATCCGTTCGGGGCTTTCTTGCTGTGCGTGAGTTAGTCCGGGACTGAACGAGAGTAACCCCATGATAAGAAGGGCGATCAAGGTAGAATTTGCATGCATAACGAGAATATTATGTTTTTAGTCGAAGGCTTTAACCAAATCCGAAACGTGCATAGCCGCCGAATAGTTTGATTTTCGATCATAAAACCATGCTTCAAAGGTAGGTTATTTTATAGTCACTCAATTGTCGCAGTTAGGCATTTTGAAATATGTAATGGGTTTAATCCCATTTTCGATAAGTTGAATTATTGAAAATTACAGATTAAAAATTGAAGAACTCGCTTGTTCAAGCAACTTGCCTGCCATCTAAAAAATCTTAAATCTTTAATTTTCAACTTATTCTGCCGAAGATATACTATCAGAGGTACAGTCATGGTGTAAATCAACTGTGACAGTTGTGATAGTCATCCGTATTCTCCCATCTTTTGCAAGTGATCCCATGTATGAGGAGTTCTCAGGAAGCGTTATCTTTGAGGTAAGGCTTTGCAAGACCTTCAATGATGTGAATTTGATTTCTATCCAGCTTCAACATAATTAGTTCAGACCAACAAGATGGCAGACCGCACCAAACTTGATTTATCCGTTCTATTGCCGGATATCCCCGATGAAGAAGATCGCTGTGTCCATCTGCTGATCGATGAGTTGCGTGCTGTCCCATCTATTGATTCGGTACAACTGTCGGATAAAGACCGAGCCGGTGGCATGGCGATGCTGGAGGTGAGTTTCAATTCTGCCGATATCTCTTCTTCTGAAGTTGAGGATCTGGCATGGAGCGTTGGGATGGAGATCAGCAGGAAGGTCGGTCATCTGGAGCTTGAGGTGAACGGGCTTCAGCATGAACAAAGCAATCGCGATGCCGCAGACATACTCAAAGATGAACCGGGAATTCTGGAGGCCGACCCGGGTTATGACGGCAAGGTTCGGGTTGAGTACGACAAAAACCGTCTTGATGCTCAAACCATACAAAAGCTGCTCACAAAACAAGGTTTGGATGATCCGGAGCAGCAGGGATTCCGAGCGAAATTGAAGCGGTTTTCCGATTTCATAAGGCATGAAATTGAACTGGTATTTTCCATTCTTTGCGGTTTTTTTCTGGCAACCGGCTGGATCCTTGCCACATTCACGGCAACGCCCTGGGCGGTGTCACTCGGGTTATATCTCGGAGCCTACTTTTTTGGCGGCTACTATACATCCATTGATGTTTATCGCAGCCTGAAAGCCTTTAAATTTAACATCCACTTGCTGATGCTCGTTGCCGCAATCGGGGCGGCAATACTCGGGCACTGGGCTGAGGGTGCGCTGTTGTTGTTTTTGTTCAGTCTCGGTCACGCTCTGGAACATTATGCCATGGGCAGAGCCCGACGGGCCATCAAGGCTTTGTCGGAGCTAACGCCACACGAGGCCGTTATTCGCGATGGCAGCGAATTGCGCACCGTACCGGTTGAAGAACTGAAACCGTGGGATGTCGTTTTAGTCAAGCCCGGAGAACGATTTCCGGCGGATGGATTTGTCATCCGCGGACAAAGTGATGTGGATCAATCACCCATCACCGGAGAAAGCATTCCGGTGGATAAACGCGCCGTCGCCTCCGCTGATCAAGCCAGAAGCGACAGCCGTTCGGTTACCGAGGAACACAAAATTTTTGCCGGCTCTATCAACGGAAGTTCTGCTCTGGATGTGGAGCTTACCGGCACAGCCTCTGACAGTACCCTGGCAAGGGTGATAAAACTGGTTCAGGAGGCCCAGTCGCACAAATCTCCCACCCAACGGTTTGCCGAAAAATTTGAGAAGCGGTTTGTTCCCGCCATTCTTGTATTGGTTGGATTACTGCACTTCGCATGGGTCATCATCGATGAGCCTTTCTCCGATTCGTTTTACCGGGCGATGGCCGTCATGGTTGCCGCGAGTCCCTGCGCTTTGGCCATTTCTACGCCAAGCGCCATTTTGAGCGGAATAGCTCGCGCCGCTAAAATCGGTATCCTTGTGAAAGGCGGCGGTCCGCTTGAGCAGTTGGGCAACCTCGACGGATTGGCATTTGATAAAACCGGAACGCTGACCGAAGGCGATCCAAAGATTACGGAAGTTGTTCCGGCGTCCGGTGTTTCTGAGTATGACTTGTTGTCCGCCTCCGTGGCGGTAGAGCAGCTGATTGACCACCCCCTTGCCCGCTCAGTGGTACGCGATGGAACCAAACGCCTTGGAAGTATTGATCTACCCAATGCGGAAAATGCCCAATCCGTATCAGGTAAAGGTATTGAGGCGGAAATAGATGGCGAGCGTATCCGGATTGGCAAACCCGAGTGGTTTCTTGAAGACAATACCGGGGAGCTGCCGGTCAGTCTGGCCGGTGAAATAGAGCGCCTCTCCAAAGAAGGCAACACGATGATGGTTGTTCAAAAGGGTGAGTCCATTTTGGGAGCCATCGCTCTCATGGATATTCCCCGTTCCGTCGCTGCCGAAGTTATTTCCCGGCTGAAATCGATGGGAATTACGGATATGGTTATGCTCTCCGGAGATAACCAGAACGTTGCGGATGCCATCGGCAAAAAAATCGGCATTGATAAAAGCCTGGGTGGATTACTGCCGGAAGATAAGGTGACGGCACTCAACCGGCTTCAACAAGAGGGCCGGCGTATCGGGATGGTGGGTGACGGAATAAACGACGCTCCGGCTATGGCATCTTCATCGGTGGGTATTGCAATGGGGGCCGCCGGATCCGATGTCGCCCTGGAAACCGCCGATGTCGCCTTAATGGCCGACCACCTGGACCGCCTGCCGACAGCTTTAGGCTTGGGACGGTACACCAAAAAGATCATCAAACAAAACTTGTGGATCAGCCTCGGAATGATTGCCTTTTTGGTTCCGGTGACCATGTTGGGTTATGCCAATATGGCCGTGGCGGTCTTGCTGCACGAGGGTTCTACGCTTGTGGTTGTACTCAATGCGCTCAGGCTGCTTGGGTATAAAGCTTGAGGTGTAGATTAAGAGTATGAGTAAAAGAAAAAGTAAGAAGTTTTGACTCACAACAGCCCCTTTCTTTAACTTTTAATCATACTCTTACTCTTTTATCTAAAAATTCCAATCGATCCCTGCCGTAATGAACCGTGGCATACCCAATCGGATACCCTGTGGTCTGCGGGATACGATATACCGCTCATCAAGCATATTCTTTACCGAAACCGTAAGGGATGCACCTGCCAATCCCGGTAATTGGTAAGTTGCTGTAGCGTCCAGAAGGAAGTGGCTGTCGATCATTCCTTCTCGTCCGTCGACAGATGGGGTTTCGCGGTTCAGGGCGTCGCCGTATTGCCGGCCGGTATAGGTGCTGTTCAGGTTGAGCTCAAGACCGAAATCAAACTGCTGAATTATGGAAGCTGTGGCCATAAATGCCGGAGAGTAAGGTAGGCGATTTCCTTTTACATTCACGGTTTCCCCGTCGTCATCAACAAACCGGTCTTCGGAGAATGTTGCGTTTGTGAATGTGGAGCTAAATTCAAACGCAGGTAAATTACGGTTGCCGGTTAACATGCCAAGATCAAGGTTCAGGCCGGATTCAATGCCGTAATTTCGTGTGGCTCCGCCGTTGGTGAGTCCGGAAGCTCCTGCAACACCTTGTCCGGCAGCAGCCTCGGCAACAGGAATTACCTGATTGCTGAAATCCAGATAAAAGCCGGTGAGCTCAATATCCAGACCGTCCGTGAAGGTAGAACGGGTTCCGATTTCATAATTCCAACTGCGCTCGGCGTCCAGCTCTTCGGTTTGCAGGATGAATGACTCCTCCGGGCTGAGGTTATCATCATCCATTTGCCCTACACTGATGGCATCTTTTAATCGGGGTGGACCAAAACCACGATGAACACCGGCAAAAACAGAGCTTCGATCCGCATAGTTATAGTTCAGTCCGACTCCCGGGATCCATTCTAAAAGGGCATCCTGTTGATAAATATCTACATTTTCGTATCCCACCCGGCTCACATCACGCTCGTAAGTGAAATATTCCATCCGGATTCCGGGAGTTACCGAAAGTTGGTCGGTTAAATACGTACGGTTCTGCAAGAAAGCGCTGATTGCCTGACCCGTACGTGTTTCATCATCCCGAAGATCCCCGCTGGATGGATTTATGACGGTTCCGTTGATTCGTTTTTCGTAGGCACGCTCGAACATATAACGGGCACCGGCATCAAACTCCTGGTTCATTCCGGCAAACTCAAAATTGGAGTTGAACCGCGGCTCAACGCCAAAAACATCGAAACTGCGATTGCGGTTACCGGTGGTTTCAAGAAAATAGAGAGCGCCGCCATCTACATCAGGATTACCGATGATGCGCTCATAATCGGTGCCTTCCTCCGGAACATTGTGGAAGTCCTGCCGGGACCAGTCCCGTGTGGTCGTATATCCATAAACGGTGGTCTGCAAATGCGTATCCGGGGTGAAGTAATAATCATGCGAAATTGAACCGGAATATCGCCGAATTTGCAATTGATCATCGGGAGCCGGGTGGGTAAAATCATAATTGCCCGTTTCATACATCTGCTGCGGGAGGCCTACGTAGGTAGAATTGGAAAGTTCATCGTAGATCCCCACTTTGGCACCCAAAATGGAGTTATCATTTAAAGAAATCTTCAGCTTTGAGTTGATGTCGGTGAGTCCGAAATTCAGCAGACCGACTTCGTTACCCTGCTTATGAAGCACATTGACATTATAGCCGGCATCTCCGATGCTATTGCCATGGTTAATCCTGCCGGTAAAATAGCTGCCCTGGCCCCCTCTCAAATGTAAATCGGTATTGCGCTCAGAAGGCGGGTCGGGAGTGATGTAATTCACTACACCGCCGAAGGTTTGCGGCCCGTACTTGATAGAACCGCTGCCTTTTACAACTTCTACGCCCTCCATGCGATCCATCGGCGGGGTGTAATACATTTCCGGCTCTCCATAAGGAGCAAGAGCAACCGGGACGCCATCTTCCATCATCAACACCGAACGGCTTCTGCTCGGGTCCATGCCACGTACTCCGATATTGGCACGCAGTCCGACACCTTCCTCATCAACCGCATTAATTCCGCTGATTTTGCGAAAAACCTCGTGTCCGCTAACCGGCTGAATCCGGTCGATTTTTTTTCGGGTAACAGAAGTCGCAGAACCCGGTATCCGCTCAAACTGATCGGGGCTGTGGCCGATGACGGTTATTTGAGGCATGGAAAGCTCCTGTTCCAGTTTTACGTGAAGCTCCTTTTCCTGTTCATGATCATCTATTTGCACCTCTCTGGTTGTCGGCTTGAAGCCAATGTAGCTGAACCTGAACTCATAAATGCCTTCATCCAGTTCGTCAACAGAAAACCGGCCACTTTTCCGTGATATCGCACCGCGATCCGTATCAATGATTTGGATATTGGCTCCGACCAGTTCGGTACCGTCTTTGTCGGTTACAACTCCGGATACGCTGGCATTCTGTGCTGCACATAAAATTGGGGTTAATAGAATACCAATGGTGAGTAGTAATACTTTCATCGAAATAGTTTATTTAAAAATAGTGTTGTTTAAACTCGATCTAAATTACCGGTTTTACGCTCGCAAATCAACGCTATTTTTAATTGATCTAAATAAAAGGGCTTACCGGTATTTTGAAGCTGTAGAAGAATTTATTGAAGAAGTAGCTTTCTATTCGCCGATAAATCTTCAGCACCTTGCAGCGAAAAATTTTGAATGACCGGCTATTATGATTTCCTTTTTTCTTTACTATTTTAGGAGCAATAGGTAGTATCTCTAAGTAGGGGAGCGCATTCTCTTCGTAGTACAAGATGTGATTAATCATATATGATCGGCAGGAATCAAAGGTTAACAGGGGTTTTATTATTTTTACTCATGCTTGGGGTTGCATCCTGCGCAACTCTGGACAGAGTAAATCCTTTTTCTGATCCTGATCCCGGTGTTCGGGCATTTTATGCCGATCAGCAATCTCACGGTCATATTGATGATTACAGGATTCGTGTAACGGCTTCCAGAGAGGAGTTTCTTCGGATTGTCACTGAAACTATTGAAGATCTAACCGATAGCAGTACCAATATTTTGCGTGTCGGAGAAAGAGAGAGCGATAATGGGTATATGGCCAACCGACCTTTTATGCGGGTGGTAACACCTCGAATCTACCTGGATGATGAAGATGAGTTTTCCGAGATATTCTTTCTGGGTGACTATCTTGTTGAGAGCCCGGAAATTCAAGTTGTTGCCGAAAACTTCTACTATCAGGTAGAGGCCATTCTATATTTGGAAGGCCAGGATTTTAGCGTAGAATTTGAGGTTACGGGTGATAATGATTGGAGTATATACGAAAGCACCAACGGCAATCAGCGTAAAATTCCGGAAGAGAACCATGTAAAGTACGGGGTTGGCTCATATCGCTACGAAGAAACTATAGAAGTCACCAACTGGCGCGGCAATCCGATAGAAGATACCGAGTGGGTATATGTAGACATTGATGACAGCCCCGAGAGTAGAGGAATATTGGAAGATAAAATCCGCAACACTTTCATCGAAAATGCTGCCAGAGAGCGGGTTTCTGCTCGTGTGTATTGATTAGCCCTGAATCAGCCCACCTGATTTTTAATATAGGCAAGTGCCCGGTCGAAACTGTTAAACATCTGTTTTTTGCCAAAGCGTATCCCCCCGTTACGCGTACTGCCCCGAAACATCTGCATCAACGAATATTGGATCTGGCGAAAGGGTTTCAGGATTTTGGGCGGATTGGTAACCAGTTCGTCTTCTGTCAGAATATGATTCCAATCCAATTCACCTTTGAACCGTACGCCCTTTTCCTTCATCACATTCATAAAAACTTCCGCAAAAAGCCCGTAAGCTGTCGTAGTCGGGTGGATTCCATCTAAACTGATTAAGCCCCCTTTGATGAGTTGATTTTGTTCATCGGTTTCGGGGAAATCGGTGGTTAAATGAACGTTGCCGTTGGATACCAAATGCCGGGTTTGGGGTAGGTTCGACAGGGCCTCAATAAAATCCCGGCTGTAAGGCTTTTGATGTTTTTGAGGATTTCTGCCGGATGCGGCGTAAACCAAACGGTTTAAAGGTGTGACGATCCACCCGTACTTATCAGCAGTTGATCGGATAATTGCGTTATAGCGGTCTACAACTAAATCCAGCTCAAGAGCCTGATCACGGGTAAGGTGCGGGTAGTACTCGGGATCAAACTCTTCGGGATTGATCCAAAAATGGGTGTAGTAGTCAGCATATTCTTGCTGCGCAGACTTTTCACCCCGATATATGGGCTGCATGATGGGCAGCAAAGTGATATAAGGGATGGTGGCGGTAATAATCGTATTGGGATTTAACTTATTGATGCGTTCCGCCAGCTTCTGGTAGTTATGCTCAAAGTGTTCGGGGCGCATAACCGTATATGAGCGCTCATAAGGCAAGGCTTCAACCTCAGAATCTTTGGAGTAAATAATATCCAACTTTCCGCCTGCACTAATGATATGATTGGATCCGAGATACACAATCAGATTGTCGATTCCCTGCTGACGATCGAGCCAGGATACATTATCCAGCATTGAATACTTTGCAAACTCCTGATTGCCTGCGGGATTCAACACGCAGCGAGCCGTCACGTACATGGCATGATCGGGAAGGAAGTTAAATACTGAATATTTCACGGGATTGTTTTTCATGAACCCACGTGCAATTTCATCGGTCATCATCCATGCGTCATTTATATTCAGTCCCCACACTGACTGGTTATGGTACGGTGTCAGCTGATATTGGTTTCTCAGCGAGCGAACACGACCATCCCAATAGTTTTTGACATACTTTAAGGTGGAAAACAAATAGGCTACCGCAGAGGGAAACTCCCGCGCTGTAAACGAAGGACCGTATTTTTCTTCCAGACTTCGCACCAGCATTTCAATGTTAATAGGAATGCCGCCGCGGGCGGTAAAACGCGGTTGATGAAACTCAGCTCTGTAATCCAGTGCGTTTACCAAAAAAGCGGGATAGCTCAGATCCGTACGGTAAATACAGCTGTTTTGAAACCCCTGAGTTAAACTGTCTCCGAGACAGACCAGTTTATTTTTTTTACCCATTAGTTCTGGTATTGATAAAAATTCAGCAAAAGTAAATTTAACTTCTTGATGCGCAGTATTCTTCGATTTTTAATACTTCCAGGCTCACCCTAATAATCGGTATTACTTAACACATACATCATTGGTAAAGAAACCTCCGAAATATTGATCATTAGAATGATTAATATCACTCTTTATAACGTGCATAAATATAGATTCTTGAATATGATTTTATTGTGACCCAATCGGGAATTTCCACTCATTTATCGCGTTGATTTCCGAAGTTGAACCAAATTTGATCGCGCAAATAACATTCCAAAAAATCTTAGGTGAAAGCACAGCATTATGAGTAATCTGCAGAAATTCAGGGAAGAAAGGCAACGCCAGAATGAAAATGTACTAAACCAGGAGCACCTGGGAGTTAAAAGGTTTTTTAATCTGGATACCAATACCTATAAAGATGGGGCACTGTCAGCTAAAACCAAGGAGTTATTGGGTTTAGTTGCCTCCGCAGTGCTTCGTTGCAACGATTGTATCGATTATCACCTTGAACAAAGTGCTAAAGCCGGATATACGCGCGATGAACTTATCGATGCCCTGAACGTCGCTCTGGTCGTCGGTGGCAGTATCGTCATTCCGCACTTCAGGCATGCTGTAGATACCATTGATCAGCTGGAGGCCGAAGGAACCCTTAAAAACTGATCTATGGTGAAAATTTTCTCAGCGGGTAAAATCATGTATTTACTGGCGGTTTCAGTTTTACTGCTTCTGCCTGAAGTCGTTATGGCACAGCTTGTTGATGATCAGGATACTCTTCAGCAAGAAGATCCGGGACGGACCGAGTCGATGATTATGCCATCCATAGGGTATGTTTCCGATTACGGTCTCATTGCCGGTGTTGGATTTAATCGCTACCATCTCCGAGAGGGTTACCAACCCTATTACAGTCTTTTTGATGCCAACTTTATGGCTTCTACCCGCGGATTGTTCCTGACCCGGATTCAGTATAACCGGACCGAAACGCTGGGAATGCCGGTCAGGTCAGATTTTGATCTACACGGAAACCGCCAGCTGTATTCCACTTTTTTCGGCATAGGCAACGACACCGCTTTTGATTCTGACCAGTACGATGATGATTACTATTATTACGAATCACTCTCATTTGGGCTGGCTTATGAAGGTAGGATTCCGCTTTTGAAAAATAACGACCGCCGTTTTGATGCGCTATTACATTTGGGAGCGGCCTATGACATCCCGCGAAATGTTGATGAAGACCGATTTCTGGCGGAACAGCAGCCATCGGGTTTTGACGGTGGGTTACTGAATCACATTGGTACCGGTTTAAAATACGACAGCAGAGATAGCGAACTCGACCCGACCCGCGGTTTTTACTCCCGGCTCGATTGGCAGGTGATGAATCGAATGTGGTTCAGCGATTATGATATGCATCGATTGAACAGTAAGTTTTCAGCGCATCATACCATATCGTGGCTCGATGATTTACGCCTGGCCGGCAGGGTTGGCTTCTCGCAGGTATTCGGAGATATCCCGTTTTGGAGGTATCCCGCAATCGGAGGGGAAAATACCATCCGCGGGTACGCAGTAGACCGATTTCGCGGAGAAGGGCGCCTCTACTACAATTTCGAATTACGAAAATGGCTTTTTGACGTCGAAAGCATCATGATGCGGTTTGGAGCTCATCTGTTTACCGATGGCGGACGCATTATCGATTACACCGATGAAATCGGAAATATCTTTGATGATTACAAACAGACCTACGGCGGCGGCATTTCTTACCAAATCATCGACAGCAACATGATGCTCAGAATCGAAGCTGGTTTTTCAGATGAAATGTGGCGCCTTTATGTTGGAACCGGATTCATGTTTTAATCTGACTGAAACAACCTTTTGTAAGCACTTATAAACTGAGCTCGGTTTCAATTATTGGTGGAACTTACAGGATGAAACAAT
>SLJN01000116.1 GCA_007135115.1 Balneolales bacterium | reverse complement strand
ATGCCGATTTTGCCCAGGTGCAAAGTGAGTCGGTACAGTTGCAGATTCTGCAACAGACCGGTATCTCAGCCCTGGCACAAGCCAATCAGGCTCCTGAAGCTGTGCTCGGTTTCCTCGGGTAGTCCCGTACTTAAAGTTAAAAAGTTGGTTTATAAAAGCCGACAATTTTGATCTGCCTTTAAGGGCATATCTAACTTAAGTTGAAAATGGGAGCTTCAATCTCCGGTACAGCATTGTCTCCACTGTTCCGGGGGAATTGGAGATCTCATATCTGTTTTCGAAATGTTCGGATAGGTGCCCGGTAGTCGTAACTGGTCGGTCTTACGGGACCGGTGCATCTATATCCGTCCGACATTTCGGAATATCCGGCAGGAAGCATGGATCCTGCTTAATCCTAACAAATAAATAAACCATGGCCTTTGGAGACTTTAACCGGATTAATACCAACATCCAGTCCATGGATGCCAAACTCTCGCTCGACCGGATCAACCGGGATCTGGAGCAGACGCAGCTACGGCTGTCCACAGGGTTACGCATCAACCGGGCTGAAGATGATGCCGCCGGTTTTTCTATAGCTTCCCGGCTCGGTAACCGGATTGAAGGTTTGGAGCAGGGCCTGCAGAATACCGGCGACGCAAAATCTGTGCTGGATATTGCCGAAGCCGGCTTTGATTCTATTATCGATGTGTTAACGGAGATGAAAATCAAAGCGACTCAGGCTGCCAATGATTCATTGGGTAGCGAAGAGCGCGGTTTTATTCAGCAACAGGTTAATGCTTTGGCGGATGAACTGGATCAAATTGTCGACCAGATCGTCTTCCAGGGACAACGTCTGCTTGACGGGGACTATAGTGCCACGTTTCAGGTAGGCGAGCGTAACGATGACATAATTCACGTTGAAATACAACATGAAAACGATGCAGGATTTACCTCCGGGGACCTGGGTGTAGATCAACTTTTAGTTGAATCGCATAACGACGCCCAAAATGCAATCGGAACTGTAGATTCTGCCTTGACAACCGTTGCCTCTGTGGTGAACCAGGTGGGGACCCACCAGACCCAACTGACCATCCGTGAGCAGTTATTGACTCAGATGATCAATAGCAACCAGGCAGCACGCAGCCGAATACTGGATGCAGATTTTGCAACGCAACAGAGTGAAGCGATGCGGCTACAAATTCTGCAACAAACGGCTACGACTGCACTGGCGCAAGCGAATACAGCTCCGGAAGCTGTATTGGACTTCATTTCTGTTAACGGTTCCGAAAATGGAAATGGTAACGGAAACGGGAACGGAAATGGTGAAGAAAACGGAAACGGTAATGGGGATGAAAATGGCAACGGAAACGGTGAAAATAACTGTTGATAAAATCGTGCCAAAACTTTTCGGTATATCGACTTATGGTCGATATCCCGGTTTTGGTTAATTGGTCAATCAAGAGTGATGCCCGCCTGTTAAGTTTTTTTGATTTTTGCCGATAAAAAAAGGTGAACTGGTTGTATTATCGGTCTGTTTAGTTTTCCTGATAGGTGTCAAGCTGGAAAATTTGGTCGGCAAACGGCTAAAATTTCCGCCGATGTTGCCGGTAACAGGATCAAACCCCCGATGAACAACCTGAAATAAAGATGGCACAAATGTTGAAACTTAGCTCAAACTGTCAATCTGAATTAGGATATCAGACAAATTTCGATTCATAATATAATCGAGTATAAATATTGCTGTCCTATTCGGATTTGTTGGAGTTAAGAATTGAGTATTTGGTTTCAAAATAAAGATTGCCCGTTATGAAAAACGCTGCAGATGCTTATCAACGCCAGGCGATTTTAAATGCGTCGCCCGAAGAACTTATTACCAAGCTGTATGACATTGCCATTCAATGCTGTTACCGGAAAGATGATAAAAAGCTGGTTGAGGTTTTAGCTACTCTGATCCGGGGGCTGAACTTTGACTATGAAATTTCCGGTGAGTTTTTCCGGCTGTATGAATATTGCCAGCGCCAGGCCCGTAAAAAAGAGTTCGATGAGGTGCGTGAACTGATCGAAGGAGTGCGGGATACCTGGGATGAACATGTAGTAAAAGGGCAAAAGAATAAATCACAGACAACCTCACAAACACCGCAATCAGGATAACCCCTATGTCTGATATTCAATCTGTTTTTCGTCAGCACAACCCGTTAGAGCAACTCATTGATCAGCTTATAGAAGCTGAAAGTGACCGTAAATATAACCTGATTGAGCAAAAAGAAGCACAGGTTGAACGGCAGTCAGCTGTAAGCGATGTTGGCACGAAGCTTAGCTCTCTGAACAGCACTATAAGTGATTTTCAAAATCCCTTTGCCAGTAAATTCGACCCGTTGGATGTGACTTCAACCAATGAAAATGCATTCAACCTGATAATGGATGAGGCGGGTCTTGCCGAACCGGGCGATTATGATATTAATGTAGACAATCTCGCCCAACGTGATATTGTTCTTTCGGATTCGATCAACAATGAAGATGGTAATCTTACCAATCAGGTGATCGAGTTTGATATGAGCATGGGCGGCGAAACCCGAACCATTAGCGTAGACACAGAAGAGGCTGAAGATAACCGCGAAGCCCTCGATCTTGTTACAAGCGAAATTAATGCACAGTTTGACGATCTGGATGAAGGATTGAGTGCCCGCGTATTTGATGTTGACGGGGAGACCTCGCAGATATCTATAAAAAGTGACGAATCCGGAAGTGACAACCAAATCACCATCCAAAATACCAATGCCGCAGCCGATGAACTCGGGTTGGCAAACTTATATAATGAAGATGATCTGAACGCCCGGTTTACAATAGATGGAGTGGACTTCACCCGGCAAACCAATACGGTAGATGATGTAATTGACGGGGTTACTGTTGAGCTGATGCAGGAAACCGGTAATGAACGGATTTCAGTCGTCCGGGATCAGGAGGAGGCATTGGCCAATGTGCAAGGATTTATCGAGGAGTACAATGAGGTAAATAGTTTTATTCGCCAGCAGACATTTTTAAATGGTGAATCCGGTGATCGTGGCCCACTTCAGCGGGACCGGATGTTTCGAACGTTGA
The DNA here is from genome assembly GCA_007135115.1 of Balneolales bacterium. Lineage (GTDB taxonomy): Bacteria > Bacteroidota > Rhodothermia > Balneolales > Natronogracilivirgulaceae > SLJN01. The sequence goes on along the minus strand of SLJN01000116.1, from coordinate 3,400 downwards.
TGCAGGATCTGCGTCTGGAGATGACTTCATCTTTTGGTTCCAATTTGTCGGAGGAAGATCAGGAAGATCTGCCCGAGCTCAGCTTTAATACCTTGATGGACATTGGAATAAATTTCCGGCAGAACGGTGAAATGTACATTGAGGATGAAGGGCAGCTCGAAGATGCATTGCAGGCCAACCCCGACGAAGTTCAGGAGTTTTTCACCCATGAGGATGCCGGCATTCTTAGTCGGGCTGAACTTCGCATTGATGACTTTATAAGTGGTAGTGATTCTGTAATAAACTCACTTGAAAACACGATTGATCAGCGCATTGATCATTATGAAAATCGTGTGGAAAGAGAGGAAAGGAGACTTGAAACCCGTCGGGATCAACTCCGGGATGAATTCACTCAGATGCAGCAGGTGATGATCGAAGCTCAGAATCAGATGCAGAGAATGCAAGCCATCGGTGGACAAATGGGCATGGGTGGGGCCGAACAAATGATGATGATGCAATAACTCCGGTAATGCAATGAATACAATACAGCAAAAATCACTTGACGTACTGGACGAATGCATCAGCTGCACCCGGGAGGTTCTTTCCTGTTTTGATGCTCAGGAACAGAAAGCTGTCGAATACCTGCGCGAAGTGTTTGCGAAGAGATCAACCGAACTTAACCGGCTTTATGAAATTACCCATAGCCAGGAGTGGCAGGAAATTCCAAAAGATGATACTTTTAAGATAATTCAACAGCGTTTCCGGTTATTGCAAGATCTCGACCAGTTGTTACGTTCCCATTTACAAACCCGGTATAATGAAACCAAGACAACTTTTAAACAAGCAAACGACGATGCCGAAGCCGATGCAAAATATCGAAACGTCGGTCGTCACAAATCATCGCTGTTTATAGAATCGTCTTTAAAAGGGTAATTTATGGATATACCCCATTTAAATAATAACCAGCTCAATCCCCAAAATAAAACAGATAAGACATCTCAGGGGAAAAAAGTAGAGCACTCGGCAGACAAGCAGAAGCAGGGGGAACTGGCTTCGTCAATTCAAACGGACGAATTAGCCATCAGTAAAGCAGCTTATGAGGGTGAGTTGCGTTTTGCTAAAGGTGAATATCAAAAGTTGCAAAAACACTCCATAGAAGCTCTCAAGGAGATCAAGCAGAAAATTGAGGGTGGAGTGTATGAACAGGATAAAATTCAGGTTAAAGTATCCGAACGCATGCAGGGTGATATTTCTTCTGTAGATGCAATGGAGCGCCAGACTCAAGTGCAGCAAACCCCCGGTGAGCTCTCTGCTGAAAGGAAGGATCAACTCCTCAATGACGAGTCAATTCTTGAAAAAGTTTCCCAAAAACTCATAGATGATCTTTCAAAGTTGTAATCTTCGGTTTTAGAATTATATCTTACCGGACGATTTTTATTAACCCTTAAGTGGTTGTATCGATTTGAAAGGCAAAATAATCGTTCTGGATGATGAACCGCTGATGCTTAAATATCTGGAAAAGCATCTCGGTATGCATCAATACGACGTAACTACATTTGAATCCCCTACAGAGGCTCTTACTTCACTTTCAGAGCATAGTGTGGACTTGGTAATTTCCGATGTGAAGATGCCGGAAATGACCGGTGATGAAGTGCTTAATCATGTACTGGAGCATCATCCGGATGTCGGAGTTATTCTTATAACCGGCTTCGGTAGCATCAATCATGCCGTCAACTCTGTGCAAAAAGGGGCGTTTGACTATATCACCAAACCCTTTACCGGTCCGGAGATTCTTGCACGGGTAAACCGGTTTTTCAAACAAAAAGAAGAAACCGGAAGAGTGCGTCATCAGGAAGAGATGAAAGCGCCGAAGTCACCGGCTGAAGAGTCGCCGGAAAAAACATCGGCAACCCGAAAGAAAAAACAGGCGCAAACCGGCTCAGATAATCGCTATGAAGTTAAACTTATTGGCGAACATCCGAGGGTTAAGCAACTGGTGGATTCGCTGCCGCAAATAGCTCAAAACAACGCTCCGGTATTGATTCAGGGAGAAAGCGGCTCCGGGAAGGAAGTTTTTGCCTCCCTGATTCATTACAATAGTGAACGTGCCGAAAAACCGTATGTGAAGATCAATTGCGCGAACCTCCCTTCCGAGTTGGTAGAAAGTACCCTTTTTGGCCATGTGAAAGGTGCGTTCACCGGTGCCGTTAGTGATTCCAAGGGGGCCTTCCAGGAGGCCGATGGTGGCACTTTGCTGTTGGATGAGATTACCGAAATCGATATCAACATACAGGCAAAGTTGCTGCGGGTGCTTCAGGAAAGTGAATTTACCAGGGTTGGGAGTCAGAAACCCAATAAGGTTGATGTGCGTATCATAGCCACGACCAACCGGAACGTTAGTGAAGCAATTCACGAAGGTCAGTTCCGCGAAGACCTGTATTACCGGTTGAATGTTTTTCCAATCGCTATTCCCGCATTGCGTGAACGGAAAGACGATATTCCCAGGCTTGCCGAATATTTTGTTGATAAATACGTGCACGAATACGGCCTGAAGCCCAAAAAGCTCACGCGCGAGCTGATGGATTTTCTTAAACAGCAGAGCTGGAAAGGTAATGTTCGTGAGCTGGATAATTTTATTCAGCGGGGGGTATTGATGTCGCATGACTCGGAAGAAATTGGTCTTGAACATGTTCAAAACCAACTCTTTGAAGGGGTGGATGAAAACTTAAAGAAAGAATTAATGGATGATATGCCCCTGATCCCGATCGAAGAAATGGAGTTGAAGATGATCCGGATGGCTTTGGAGCGTACTAACGGAAATCAAAAAGAAGCGGCAGAATTACTGGGGATCTCCGATCGGACAATTCGCAATAAAATCAAAAAATTAAACACTGAAGAGTGAGAAATGAGTACCGAGCAGATTTCTGAAGATGTGATCAAGCAAATAAATGATATCGCCGGTAAAGTGGTGATGTTGGAAGCCGATGATATTCAAACGCTCGGTGAAATTCTGAAAAAAGCCGAGGAACTCAACCTGCCGGGTTTTGAAGAATATATCGAACAGGTACGGGGAATTGCCGAGCGCCTGATTCTCGATGAATATGAAAGCTCAGACGTTGGGTTGGAGGAGCTGAGTTCTGCGGTTGAACAGTTGCAGATTGCTACTGAGGACACCGCAATGATCAGCGGTGAGCAACTGGAAGAAAAGAAAGAACAGCTCGAAGAAAAAGAGGTGGCCGGGAACAGCGAGGAGAAAGAGGCCAAAATTGTATTTGATCAGGATGAAGAAAGCGAAGAGGAAACAGCCGCAAAACCGGATTCAGACAATAAAGAAAAGGCCGGTACAAAATCTGACAAAACCAGGACGCTGAAATCCAAAGACCAGTCAGCTAAAGACGAAGCTGAAGAGCAAGGTGAATCT
>SLJN01000391.1 GCA_007135115.1 Balneolales bacterium | reverse complement strand
CTGTAGGGCAACGATACGCCGTAAAACTTGGGATTCCTTGTAATACTTATACCCCATGGAACGCTTTTCCAATATGTAAGAGTCTACAACTCGCTGAAAATTATTATTTATTAACATTATTTAATGAAGTTTAAAACCCTGAGAGACAAACAAGTCTTCATGAATGAGACCCTATATCAATTCTATAAATATAGAATCACTAAAAGAAGAAATTGTCAAATCCAATGGGCTAAGTTTTGAACAACTCCCTGTTGACGTTCTTAGAATAGCTTTACTTATCCATAAGCATTATAACTGGGATGGATGCACTATTGAATGGTTGAAAGACGAAACCCGAACCGATGTAACACGAAGATTTAAAGGTGTCACTGGTTACAGACCTAAAGAATATATCAATATTCTTAGAATGGAATTAACTCGACGGCTCATACAAGATTCAAAAGTAACCAACCTTTCACAGATAGCATATGCATCTGGATTTTATGACTATACTTCATTTTCAAAAGCTGTTAAAAACTATTTTGGAAAATCTCCTGCTAATCTTCGAAATGAACTTGTAAAGACTGATACATAGTCTATCTAATTCTTTCCATGCTTAACCATAATCACATCTTCCCATACTTAATTTTACTTGCTACTACTAAACTCACTTCACATTACTATGCACCGGCAGCGGATCGGCAATCAATCTTGAATCCCTATAATCCTTGACCGAATTGTACCGGTGATAGCGCCGCTCCCCGACCGCGATGGTCATCTGCCAGAGAATTCCGGTTAGCGCGAGTCCACCGGCGAATATCATTACGGTTTGATTCAGCGTAAGCACTCCGGTTTCCAAAAGCATGGAAGCCAGCAATATGGAAAGGGAGTTCAAAATGGTAAGCAACTGAAATTCGGCGCTGAAAACCCTGCCACGATAGCGGTCATCCGAGCGTTTTTGAATCAGTACGGTGCTGAAAACCCAGTTGGCACCTGACCAGCAGTGTGCCAGAAATATGGTAAAAAGCAGCAGCGGCAAAAAGTTGATCCATGAGCTGATAAAATAAAAGCCGCCGGTGGCAATCATAAGCAGACCTGTAAGGGTAATCCATTTTCGTTCATCAGGTATCACCTTGCGGCCGACAATCGGGCCGACGGCCGTTCCCAACCCGCGGGAGGCATATAACAAGCCAAGGCCAATGCTTCCCAGGAGCAATACTTCCTCAGCAATCAAAATCAGCATATAGACCAGTCCGCCTAAGAACAGATTATAGCTGCCTTTGGCGATGGCCGGGCGGAGGACTTCTTTATGGCCTATCAAGTAACCAAACCCGAGTTTCACGCCTTCCCACGGACCCGGTTTCAGCTCGTCTTCGGTGTGAGCCGGGATGTTGGATCGCAGCATAAATCCGGTCGCCACGAGATATCCCAGCGCATTGATGATGAACACCATATCGGTGCCCAAAAGCTCTGTGGCAAACCCGCCAATCGCCATCCCCGTAGTGAAAATGATACTCCACGTTATATTGGAAAGTACATTTGCCTGCACCAATTCCTCGCGGGTGGTGATATTGGGAATGGAGGCCTGCCGCGCCGGCTCAAAAATCGAGGCGAGCATCATCTGAAGCGACGTAATCACATAGAGCAACCAGATTAATTCGGCAGACTGCACAAACAGAAAACAACTCACCACGATGCCCCGGCCAATATGTGCAGCCACCATCATCCGGCGGCGGTTGAACCGGTCTACAATGTAGCCGGCAAGCGGGGCAAAAACAGCAAACGACATCATCTTGATGATAATCACCAGCCCCAGCAAAAGTTCGGAATCCGAATACTGCATCAGTACGGCAAATACCGCGAGCACACCAAACCAGTCACCGAAGTTGGCCGAAATTTGGCTCAACCAGAGATTACGAAAGTTCCGGTTTTGTTTGATGAGATTCAGATAAACATGCATCGGGAAATACTAATTTCGAAATACTAAATTGGAAAATATTAAAATCAAGACGTGGAAAGTTTCCAAAAACGCAGCCTCGACAAAGTCGTTCAGCATTTTTGGATCGCAAGGAACGTCAATACCGGGGTTTTTAATGACCCTATTTGCCGGTACTACCGAATCCGCCTTCTCCTCGCTCGGTTTCTTCGAGCTTCTCGGCCTCTTGAGGTTGCATTTGTATGATCCGGCTAACCACCAATTGAGCGATACGGTCACCGTGCCGGATGGTATAGGGTTCCTCCCCGTGGTTGATGACTATCACTTTAACCTCTCCGCGGTAATCCGCATCAATGGTACCGGGTGCATTGAGTAGCGAAATACCATGTTTGATAGCCAGCCCGCTTCGGGGACGCACCTGAGCTTCGCAACCATCAGGCAGCGCCATTTGGAAACCGGTAGGCACCAGTTTTCGTTCGCCGGGCTTCAATGTTACATCTTCATCCAGAGCCGCCCGGATGTCCATTCCTGCGGCGGAACTGCTTTCGTAAGAAGGTGCGGGGTTATCCCCGGCATGGGGAAGTCGCTTGAAATAAATATCCATTTATTTGTTCAGAAATCTGATGTTGTATTGTGAGAGGTCTTTCTAAACCGCCTATTTGACGGATATTGGAAACAACAGGTATTTTAGGTAAATAAGTAGATTAAGAAAAATGAGATAGTTGCTGCCAATGAATGATAGGGGCTGTCCAAAAAGTAAATTGTTGGAACTGGCAACCTAAAAAAAAAAAAATTACAGTCATCCCGGAAGGAAGCCGGAGGTACGACGGCTTGCTGTCCGGGATCCAGGGTTAAGGGCTAATTACGTGCCATGCTCTCTGGATCCCGGATAACAATTCCGCTATCGCTCCATTGTTTCCGGGATGACGCCTAAATTACTTAAGTCAATTTTGGATAATCATATCTTTTTAGACAGCCTCTAAGTATCTATCCGACCTTAATCTGAATTACCGAATATACGGAACCACCCGGATCAGCTCTTAGCATTTTCTTACAGACACTAATTATGTCTTTCATACTCTACCAACCGAACCCGAACATTCCCCACCCATACCTTTACTTTGGCTTCAAGCGGGATTCGGAATTCATCCGCTTTAAAGATCGCTTCGAAGTCTCCGCTGAACCCGAACGGACCCTCAAAATCAGCTTTTCCGGTCGAGAAAACGGCATCCACATTTCCCCCAAAGGCTTTTGAGTCGTAACGCTTTACTTCAGCTTTGTTGTTAATGTTGACTTCCCCCTGCTCCTCACCGATATAGATCGGGTACCGGACATTCCGGTCGGCTCCGGCATGTAACCGGGAATAGTAAAAAATGGCCGGACCGCCATCAGCAGGCTCGTTCAACTCCATTTCTTTTTTCTTTTCGCCTTCTTCAAAGTACCTTACAACGCCTTCGTCATAATCGTATTCGTAAAGATACTCTTCCATGATCTCATCATGGTAGTTATCCGACCAGAATTTCAGTCCGTACGGGATGGTATCGTTACGGGTGAGCATCGAGTGATAATGCACCTCCCGGTAACCAACCATGGGAACACTGGGGTTCGATTTAATCACATTGGTAAATTGCCTTGCGTCCTTACCGTTATAGACGGTATCCCTGGTGTGTACCTCTACTTCAACCGTACCCAATTTGAAAAATCCGTATCTGACTTCATACAGAAATGACTCTTCTAAATTCCACAGGTCATCGATATCCGGGGGTGGATCATCCGGCGGATTGGCATCCACTGCTACGGCTTTGCAGCACAGGAACAGGGCAATCAGGACAATGCGGGCAATCATTTAATCTTCAATCTCCAGAAAATCCTGAAATGATTCTTCATCAAACCCTACCAATATGGAGCCTTCGTGATTGATCACAGGTCGTTTGATCATGGTTTGATGCTCAAGTAAGACATCAAACAGATCGTTATCCGATAGATTTTTATCAGCAAGGCCCAGCATCTTCCACTTGCGGCCTTTTTTATTTATCAAAGTTTCAAGTCCTACCTTGCCCACAAATTCGGCTAATTCATTCGGCGTTAACGGATCTTTTTTTACGTCGCGGAAGGTGTATTCAATACCATTTTCCTCAAACCAGCTAAACGTATTCTTGATGGTATTGCAGTTTTTGATTCCAATAATTTCAGGCATACGATAAAATAGTGTTATCTGATTGTTGATCTTTTTTCGTTACTCTTACCTACCTGAAAGTAACTACCTCCGGATTATATTATTTTCAGGCTGTAAAACCGCTTATAAAAATTTAATCGGCATCCATAAAATTGCTGAGATCTTCATGAGGATTACGCTGCTGAAAACCTTTTTAATAACGTGCTTCGGGCTGCTATTTCTGGCCTCCTGTGATGACTCCGACGATCAGCGGGAGTTCGAGCAGGAAGCTATGGCCGAGCCTTCAGGATATACCGAAACCGATTTTAACGGGGAGATCATTTCTGAAGATCCTGATGACTGGCGAATCGGGCCGATGTTTGGCACCAGTGTCGACGTTCAAGAGCCAGCTTTCCCTAATCCAACTGAGGGTGATGATATTACCATCAACATTTATATACTTACAAACAATGCTGTCGACGGACTTTTTGTGAGGCACAGGGATGAGCGGGGTTATTTTCGACGGCTTTATCAGGATGATACCAGACCCCTAATGCCCGGTATCAAACAAATTCGGTTCGACCCGGTCGACATGAGCCTGACTGGTACGATTGACGACGCCCGAGGACTGCACCGAATTTTCGTTTTTGATGCCAACGACAATCTTATCACCTACGGAGATGTAAAAGTGGAATGAGGTTTTAAATAAGCCGGTATCGTTCTATTTTCAAGCTCAAAATAATTGATATGCGATCCATTACATCTTCAGAATATCAGGTTTTACAAAAGCTGGTTTTTATTGAATCGTTTGATACCGTGCAATCCGAAACGGGACTTAGCTACGGTGAACTTCGGGATGATTTAATCAATCTGCTCAGCAGCGGTATGGTGGAAGTATATACCGACCATGAAGAGCATGCCCATATCAAACGCACTTATTTTGACTCAGACCATCCCAATCGTTACTATTACCGGGCAACCAAAACCGGCCTGGATGCCATAAAAACCTTCCGCCCATGAAATTTGAAGTAGACCTGCAAGATACAACCCGGCAAATTTCGGTTGATGCAGAAAACCAAACCTTCACCCTGGATGACCGTCAACCGGAATCCTTTGAGCTGCATGATCTCGGCGCAGGAGCTAAACTTCTGCGTCTGGGGCGCAATGCCTACCGGCTGGATAACATCCGCATTGAAGAACAAATGGTCCGATTTACCCTGAACGGCAACCCGGTTCGCCTGCCCGTTCGGGATGAACAAGCCCTGCTGCTTCAAAAAATGGGATTTAAATCGGTTACCGGTTCTTCCGCTGGAAAACTCACAGCTCCAATGCCCGGTAAAATTCTGGAAGTTAAGTCCAACGAAGGTGATGAGGTAAAACAAGGTGATCCGTTGGTTATCCTCGAGGCGATGAAAATGGAAAACGAACTCAAAGCCCCGGTTGATGGTACCGTGACCACCATTCATGTTGAAGCAGGCTCCTCCGTAGAAAAAAACGCAGTATTAATTGAAATTGAATAAACGTGGATAAATTTAAAGTTGAAGGCCCAACCCCTCTGCAAGGCGAAATTCCGATAAGCGGTTCTAAAAATGCCGCCCTCCCCCTGATGGCAGCCGCTCTGCTTGGAAATGCTCCAACAAACATTTCCAACATCCCACAGCTCAATGACATTTACACCTTTAATAATGTTTTGCGGGTCACCGGCGCACGAGTAGATTTTGATGAATCGGGCAATTCTCTTTTCGTCGACCCAACCAATATTGCCCACCTCGAAGCCCCTTATGATTTAGTCCGGAAGATGCGAGCCTCTTTTTACATGCTGGGTGCACTACTCGGCCGGTTTGGGGAAGCGCGGGTCTCACTTCCGGGGGGATGCGCCTGGGGCCCCCGCCCGGTTGACCTTCACCTTGAGGGACTGAAAGCCTTAGGAGCCAAAATAGAAATTGATGGCGGATACGTCATAGCCTACGCGCCAGGCGGCCGCTTAAAGGGTGGATCGTTTGCCCTATCCCCCAGTTCCGTTGGGGCTACAGTGAACCTTGTGCTGGCAGCCGTTCTTGCTGAAGGTACCTCAACTATTAAAAATGCGGCGAAAGAACCTGATGTTACGGCTCTTTGCGAAGCGCTTAATACCATGGGCGCACAAATTTCCGGTATCGCTACCGATACGCTCACGATCCGCGGGGTGAAACAACTTGACGGAGCAGAACTTGCTAATATTCCCGACCGAATTGAAACCGGCACGTTTTTGATTGCCGCCTTGATGCATCCGGAATCATCCGTAACATTGACCCGAACCCGAACCGATCACCTTGGTTCGTTTCTGGAAACGGTGGAAAAAATCGATCCGGAACTACACATAGACCAGGACACCATTTCCATAGCCCCGCCCAAAAAGCTGAAGGCTCAATCCATCCAGACGCTTATCTATCCGGGTTTTCCGACCGATCTG
>SLJN01000125.1 GCA_007135115.1 Balneolales bacterium | reverse complement strand
GTTCGAATCCCGTACGCGGTACACCAAAGCCGCTTCGATATTCTTCGGAGCGGCTTTTTTATTTTTGCTCACCTTGTCATCCCCGGTTTAGACTCAGGAAGAAAAATCCGTCATTGTATATTGAAAAAGAGAACAAGCCCAATAGTTGAAACTAACTGGAATTACTGTTACGTTTTAACATTGTAAAATCAGGATAATTATATATGATTTCGCCTACTCAAAATATTCAGGACGATATTTTTATATCATTCACCACTCTTAATGCATTTCCTTTGAGTGAAAATACCACTGAGAGCGGGCAAAAGTATTCAAGGGAAAGTGCTATTAGAGTACTCAGCGATATAACTTTAAAAATAAAAGGTCTTTCTGAGTCCATTCAAAAAGATTCAGCAAAAGCTGCAGAAGAAGTGCTGAAGATTCTTGATGAGTTTATGCCGCAAATTGAAGGGTTTAAAAGAAAAATTAATACTATTGATAAATCAAAAGATCCCGCATTTATCAAAGTGGCTACTGAATTTATCGATGCTGTAGTAAAACTTTATCATGTTGTAGATGACCAGGCAGTCACCAATCAATCTTTTCATTTAAATTCTTCGATGTTGGCTGATGATTGGGACCACCCGGCTGACGATGACTGGGATGAACATCTGAAGGAGGGGGATGATTCGGTTTAATCAAGGAGACATCGTCGCAGTTAAATTTCCCTACACAGATGAGCCGGGAAAATATAAATTAAGACCGGCTGTGGTAATTTCTAATAAAAGCATGATTGAGGGGGAATATATCATGATCCCTGTTACCAGTGCACCCCGTAACGACGAGTTTACTATTCAAATTAAACCTGGTGACCTTCACGGAGAGTTGAATAAAATTAGCAAAATGAGATGTAGTAAGATATTTACGGTGCACGCAGATTTTATGAATAACAAAAGATATGCAACTTTAAAAAACGAGCCGCTTCAGCAAGTTTTGGACATGGTAGGTAAAATAATTCAGTACGAGAGGTAGCGCTTAACTTTCGCAGCTGATTAATAGATTTTCCCCTTGGAATGAAAGCGCTTTTTTATACATTTGCCCTGATATATTTTGGGAAGGCATTGCAAAGTCTTCCTTTGAGATACACGAATTTTCATTGAAAATATTTATCAAAGTATGGAGTCGCGCTGTATGGATTTGAATAATATTATTCCGTCAAATATCCAGTCCCTGCAGGCTTATGTGCCTGGAAAAACTATAGAAGAGGTTGTCAGAGAGCACAATCCGAAACGGATTTCCAAACTGGCATCCAACGAGAACCGTTACGGATGCAGCCCCAAAGCTATCGAGAAGGCAAAGGAGTGTTTTGAAGTCATCAACAATTACCCGGATGCGACTTCTTATGATCTGAAACAAGTTTTAGCTGCACGCCATGATACCGATCCCGAACGCATCATTCTGGGCGCGGGCTCCGAGAGCCTGATTGCCATGATCACCCGGGCGTTTTTTTCCGAAGGTGAAACCGCCCTGACCGCCAATGCCACATTTGTCGGCTTTCTGGTTTCCTGCCGCATCAAGGGAATACAGCTGAAACAGGTTCCGGTATCCGAAAATTACGGTTTCGACCTGGAACAACTGGCACAAGCCATCACAGACGAAGTTAAACTGATCTATCTGGCCAACCCCAACAATCCCACAGGTACGTATTTTTCAAAATCAGAATTGGATGCCTTTTTGCAAGAAGTTCCTTCTGATGTACTTGTCGTACTCGATGAAGCCTATTTTGAATTTGCCAACGGCTACGCACCCGACTATCCCGACGGGCTGACTTACAACCACGATAACCTCATTGTTTTGCGAACTTTCTCAAAAGCCTACGGATTGGCCGGATTTCGAATCGGCTACGGTTTTGCCCATCCGGATATCATCACGGCAATGAGTAAAACCAAATTGGTTTTTGAACCTGCTACCCCCGCTCAATATGCGGCTTTAGGTGCACTGGAAGACGATCATTTTCTGGCCGATAGTTGTGAAAAGATCAGCAAGGGACGTAATCAAATTTATGAGATTCTCGACAAGCACCGCATCCCTTATGCTGAATCTTACGCCAATGCAGTTATGGCCGTTTTTGACGACGAACAAACGGCCAAACGATTTACCGATGATATGCTCAAACACGGAGTCATACTGCGCCGGCTACCCGGTTTTGGATTGCCGAACTGTGTCCGGATTACTATAGGATTGGAGGAAGAAATCCGTCATTTTGAGGAAACCCTTGACAAAATCTGGTGATAATGGACGCATTTTATCATACATTGCCCGCAGCCCTTTGGCAAATGAGGACTTCTCCTGTGATGCATTAGTCATTTGTAATCAATGAGTATCAAAAAGAAAGCTGCTTATTTTTTGATCATCCTGCTATCAGGGTTGATTATATTTCTTGGTTACACCGGATGGCAGTTTTATTCAGCTTTCGAAGAAACGACAGAAGAAGTGGAACCGGAAGAAGACCAGGCCGATCTGGCTGATTCAATTGATGCCGAGCGCGGTGAGGACTATCTTGTATTTCTGATTTTCGGAATTGACACCACCACCGACGAGGGCTTGCATGGACGCTCTGATGTGATCATGCTAAAAACATTAAACTTTCGAACCGGACAAATTACCTCCCTTTCGATTCCAAGGGACACCCGAACGAGAGTGACCGAATATGATCGCAATGAAAAACTCGGCCATGCCTATGCCTACAGTACCGAATCGGCTATTGAAACGGTGGAAAACCTCTTCGGTATCCCTGTAGACTACTACATCGCGCTGAACTTTGACGCTTTTATCAATTTCGTTGATCTTCTGGGCGGCCTCGAACTTAACGTGGATCAGAATATGAGAGTCGGGGACATCACCCTAACTGAAGGCTTTCAAAATCTCAATGGTGAGGAGGCGCTGACCTACGTCAGATTTCGAGGTGACATCGAAGGAGATTTCGGTCGAATCCGACGTCAACAGAAAGTCATTCAAGAAGTTCTGGATGAAACCGTACGCATCCGAACGATTCCCAATGTGATGGAAATGCTGGAAATCACCGAGGATAATGTAATTCACGACATTCCGCTATCTGAAATGAGATCCATCATCCCACAAATTGGCGATATCACATCTCAGGATTACACCTCCTTATTTATGTTGTCCTTTCGCACCATCATTGATGATATTGCTTATGCCAAAATCAGCGACATCGAAATTGATTACATCTCCAACCAACTCAAAAAATCATTGGAACACTGACCTTGCCAATTTTTCCTGATGCCTTAAAAGTTAAAAATCCTTTAAGCCATTGCACTTTCGAGATTTAAAAATGTGATCACCTTTTTATAAAAACCTGTTCTACCATGTCAAAAGCCACCACGCAAAACAAAAAGAAAACCGCATCTCCCAAGGTTAACTGGAAAAAAGTCGCCCGTACCGTTTTAATCTCCCGTACGATCGACGACATCGAAGAGAACGAACTGGTGCCGGCCAAGAAAGTCTTGTATCAGTTTTCGGCACGTGGACACGACGTTCCGCAAGTGATTCTGGGTCAACTACTCAACCACCGATATGACGGTGCAAGTGCTTACTATCGATCCCGCCCCTTCATGCTTTCACTTGGGCTTACCGTTGATGATGCCATGTCCGCTCCGCTGATGAAATCCGGCGGATACAGCGACGGACGAGATATCGGTGTGGTGTGTAACATGCCGGCGGAAAAAGGGCAGATCACCGTACTGCCGATGTCCGGCGATGTGGGGTCGCAATACACCCCGGCAGCCGGATGGGCGCAGGCGATCGAATACCGCCGCAAACAGCTTCGCGAGCGGCGCTACAACGACGCTATTTCGGTAGTTCTCGGCGGCGACGGATCGGTTGCCACCAACGGTTTCTGGTCATCCCTGACCATGGCAACGACCCTTGAACTACCCATGCTTTTTTACATTGAAGACAACGGCTACGGCATTTCGGTACCCCGGGATTTGCAAACCCCGGATGGGAACATTGTAGAAAATCTGAAATCCTTTAAAAACCTGACGCTCTACGACGGCGACGGCACCGATCCGGAAAAGGCCGCTCCGCTGATGAAACGGGCGGTCACACAGGTGCGCAATCGCAAAGGTCCGGTATTGGTGCGTCTGACGGTACCGCGGCTCAGCGGACACTCCGGGCAGGACAATCAGGCTTATAAACCGAAGAAGCTGGTTGATTGGGAAAAACAAAATGATCCGCTGAAAAAGCTCGAAAAAATGCTTCTTAAAAAGCACCTGTCCAAAAAACAGTGGCAGGATCTGCAAAACGAAGCTGAACGGGAAGTCCGTGAGGCCCTGGAGCGAGTGGAACAGCGGCCGGACCCCGATCCCCAAAAAACCACCGAGCATCTGCTTTATGACGATGAAAACGACGGTCCGGACAAAGTGCAGGTACAAGGAGGATTGCTGCCGGAAGGGCATCAATTTCCGGCGATCAGCACGAAACCCGATCCGGAAAAGCAGCGGATCAATATGGTGGAAGCGATCCGGCGGACGCTGGACTATGAGCTGAAAACCAACCCCAAAGTCCTGATTTTCGGGGAGGATGTCGGCCCCAAAGGCGGAGTGCATGCCATCACCATGGGATTACAGACCGAGCACGGCGAGCACCGGGTTTTTGATACCAGTTTGTCGGAGGAGGGCATCATCGGCCGGGCGGTCGGGATGGCTTATGCCGGGCTGATGCCAGTGCCCGAAATTCAATTCCGAAAGTATTCGGATCCGGCTACCGAACAGCTCAACAACCTGGGTACCATTCGCTGGCGGACCGCTAACCGGTTTGCCGCTCCGATGGTCGTTCGGATGCCGGGCGGATTTGCCAAAATCGGCGATCCCTGGCACAGTGTGACCAACGAAACCTTTTTTGCCCATGCTGTCGGTTGGCAGGTGGCCTCCCCTTCCAATGCTGAAGATGCCGTCGGACTGCTTCGCTACGCCATGCGCAGCAACAACCCGACGATGTTTTTCGAGCACCGCAACCTTCTGGATAACAAATGGGCCCGCCGCCCCTATCCGGGGGATGAATACATCATTCCATTCGGCAAAGCTCGCAAAACGCTGGAGGGTGATCACATTACGTTTGTGACGTGGGGCGCGATGGTCGAGCGCTGCGAACGCGCCGCCGAAGAGGCCGGTATTTCGGCTGATGTGCTGGACCTGCGCACGCTCTTTCCGTGGGATAAAGAGGCGGTGCTGGAATCCGTCAGGAAAACCAACCGGTGTATGATCGTCCACGAAGACAGTGAGACAGCGGGCTTCGGAGCCGAAATCAGCGCGGTGCTTTCCAAAGAAGCCTTCACCCATCTGGATGCCCCGATTGACCGGCTCGCCATGCCGGATGTACCGGTGCCGCACAATGTGTATCTCATGGATTCGGTGGTGCCTTCGGTTGAGAAGATTGCGGAGAAAGCGGAGGCGGTGGTGAGGTTTTAGAAGCCGGTGTACGGAGATTCAGAAACCCGTCAGCGTCCAGCGGACCTGACGGTGTTGCTGAAGTTGATTTGGCAGCTCCCTCTGTTTAATGGGCAAATTCAACTTTTCTTGCATCAAATGATAAGTTGCTAAGTCCGAGGGTGGCTCCCACTATAGTCTTCAAATATCTTTGAGATCTTAAAGATATTCTAAAGCTAAAGTTTATCTCCATAATCAAGACGGAATACCTTGTCATGATGGTAGCTCAGCCCATAAATTAGGTTTTGGGTTTCATCAACTGTAAATCTTGCCAGCTCATAGCTTTCTGGAATAGTAAATTGCGCTTTCGGCGTACCATCCCATTCAAGAACCTGCAACGTGTAGTCTGTGTTTACAGCGGGTTTAAGGAGGTAGATATATTCATCAGTAGCATCCATATATTCATAATACATCGTGACCTCATCCTCGTAAAACGCTTCATAGTCTACTGGGCTTTCAGGTTGCTCAGTATCTAATAGAAATTCTCTGGTTTCATCTGAGCCGGCTACACGTATTTCCAGTTTAGGAGCGTACCTCATAACAGCAGCCACTTCATTGCGTTCTGGCGATCTCGCAGGCCACCATATGCTCAGATTCATTTCTGCAATCATATCGTAGGGCTCAGTTTTTATGTTGTACATTGAGAATGTAGTAAAGTTTTCCAGGTTCGTATCCAGCTCAACCCACCCGAGTTTGCTATCCAACAATTGTTCCGGTCTGTCATCATTAATACCAATGTAGCCACCATCGTCCTTGTATAAAATATTTCGTACGAACGAAAGTTCATCCGGGAACTTTTTCCTTTTAGTTGTCATTATTTGCTCCTGTGCAACCGAGTTTGTGAAATCTATTTCCACTAACTCATCACGGGCATCGTCCTGTATCAATACATAGACATCTTCTCCCTCTGTTCTAATATCTTCTATTAACGGGAGTTGACCTCCATTATCAAACTCATCAGGTCCGCTTCCCTGCCTGCCAAACCCGGTTATATGATTCTGCTCCCGGTCATACACTTGAAAAACGGTATCTCGCCGG
>SLJN01000012.1 GCA_007135115.1 Balneolales bacterium | reverse complement strand
CGGTAAACTTTGCCGCAATCCAGAATAAGAGCTGGTTAAACCGGGAGCTGTACATACCCACCCTCGTGCGGTTTTCCATATTCTGGCGCTTTTTCTCGTAAGCTTTTTCGGCTTTTCGGATTTCCTCCTGAAGTCGGGATTCATTACGTTTTCTGCGTTTAGCTAAATGACGCAGCTGCAAATACCGGGAGAATTGAGCAATTTTTTCATCCAGCCAGTTTCGATTTAGACTGTTTTTTGTGGTGTTGGCTTTTTGCTTTGTAAAATCAGACCGAGTGTCTGCCCGGGCCTTACCTGCGGTCGAGGATTTTTTCGACTTTTTTTTATCAGCCGGGCCTTCACGTGTCTGACTCTGAGTTCGCCCTGTTGATTTTTGTCGCTTATCCGATCGGGACTGTTTGGCGGTATAATGAGCTTGACGAGCTGCCTGGCGGATTTGTGAAAATTGTTTGGCGTACTGATAGGCGCGATTGATCTCGATTAATCGCTTTTGAGCTTTCTTTTGTTCTTCGGGATCACGAAAAAGGTCGGGATGCCACTGTTTTACCAGTCGGCGGTGGGCTTTTTTAATTTCTTCCGGGCCGGCTTCGGGCGAAATATCCAGTAATTTGTAATACTCATTTACCTTCACGACAAATTACTCCGTTTGTGTTGCAACCTCTCCTCGTCCCGACAATCGAAACATTCATGCCAAAATCATGGAGATCCTGTAAATGTAACGGATATGTTGCATCTGTGATGTCAATAAATTCTCATTATGTACGGCATGCCAATAAAATAAAAGGATAAGATAATTCTGAAAGATTGATTAACTGCCTGAATGGTAGGCGAAATAGTACGTAATCCAGAACACTTTAGGGCACTGAATGTCACGGGATTGAGCCGTTTACAGGATAGAATTGAGGATTATGAAATTTTTTGATTGGTTCATAGTTACTAAGCTCTGTATATTATGACGCTGTCTAAACTAAGCATTATTCGAAGTCAATTTTAATTTATGAGAGTTTGCGACCTGCTCGATCACAACAATGTTTTTCCTGAGCTTGAAGTTACTTCAAAGCCGGAACTGATCAGCACTTTAGTGGATACTTTAAACCACCACGTAAGTGAAGAAATCACGGAAAGAGCAAAAGAAGCTGTTTTAAACAGAGAAGATATCATGTCCACCGGAGTGGGACGTGGGTTGGCAATTCCTCATGGTAAGTCGACCGGACTCGATCGTTCTTATGCAGCCTTTGCACGGCTTACATCTCCTATTGAATATGGAGCTATTGACGGTGAGCCTGTAAATATGGTGTTTCTGCTCGTTGGACCTGAAGCTCAAAACAGTTTGCATATCAAGATGCTCAGCCGGGTTTCCCGATTGCTGAACAATCAGGCTTTTCGCGAAAAACTTGAAAGTGCTGACAGTGCAGATGCTATTTTAGAAGCATTCCGTAACGAAGAAGAGCAGTTTATTAAAGTGTGATTGAAATCAGGCAGGCCACCTCACATGCATATCGGCTTGCTCGTACCTACTAAATCAACAGATAGTGAATGTCGGCTAATGTCATAGATGGCAAAAAAGTTGCCAAGTTAATCCGGGAACAGGTCAGCGAAGATATCCAGTATTGGGTAAGTCATGGCCAGAGGGCACCTAAACTTCAGGCCGTAATTGTGGGTAATAACCCGGCATCACACACTTATGTAAAAGCAAAAACTAAAGCGTGTGGTGAAGTTGGCATTGAATCAGACACGTTAATCCTCCCGGATACGGTTTCCGAGACTCAGGTAATCGAAGCCATTGAGAAGCTGAACCACAATGATGAGGTTGATGGAATATTACTTCAATTACCACTGCCGGGGCACCTGCCTTCCTGGAACATCATTGAGGCCATCGATTATCGAAAGGATGTCGACGGATTTCATCCCATGAATATGGGCCGGCTTGCAGTCGGGCAGCCTTCGTTCCGGCCGTGTACTCCTGCCGGCATTATGGAGCTCTTTAACTATTACAGCATCGCCACCAAAGGGAAACATGCGGTAATCATAGGAGCCAGTAATATCGTCGGTAAGCCGATGACGCTGATGATCTCCCGCGAAGATGGCGCCGGTAAAGCCACGGTAACACTTTGCCATCAGTACACCAAAGATCTGACCCGCCACACGATCAATGCGGATATTTTAATCAGTGCTGCCGGAACGCCCAAGTTGATCACCGGACCTATGATTAAAGAAGGTGCTGTGGTAATCGATGTGGGCATCAACCGTGTTGCAGATCCGGATAATGAGCGCGGCTATCGCCTGGTCGGGGACTGCGATTTTGAAAGTACGCAGGAAAAAGCGAATTGGATTACACCGGTGCCCGGTGGCGTTGGTCCTATGACCGTCGCTATGCTGATGAAAAATACGCTGCTGGCTGCTAAAGATGCCATCTACCAATCCGAGTGATCCATTTTAGTGTGGTAAGAAAGCGCCAATATCGGCGTTCCGCTCGTCCCAAAAATGCTCATGTACGCTCTGTACACTGTGCTTTTTGGGAGCTTCGCGCGCCTTGATCTTGGCGATTTCTAACCACACCAGTTAATCCTGTCTCACGGTGGCATTTTCCATGATGTCGTTATAATAGGCGACGGCATCCTCCAGGTTATTGTCGCCACTGAAAGTGATTTTCACCATATACATTTTGGGCTCTGAGGGGTTCTCAAAATCCGGGTAAGCGTAAATGATCTGTTTTTGAACCCCGCTGTGGACATTGAATTCCTGGAGTAACTTTGCCGGAGCATTCTCTTGGTTCTCAAACGCTTCCATTTTATCCGTTTCGCGGTGCAAGTATCCGAAAGCCGCTTCGTCGGCAATCGTTTCTTTCAGGCTTTGATGGTCACTCAAAAAATCCTGCGGCTCAATAAGCTCATCCAGATCCAACCTGTAGATTTTCAGCGCCTCGTCTATTTCATCCTGATGCATATTGGAGTACAGTTCAAGAATCTCAAGATTGTATTGCTCCTCATACTCTTCAAACGGCATTAAGACCATGTGGGGCAAAAAAGCCGCATTTTGCTCATCAGGGTCAACCTGCTCAAAATGTTCCGGTATAGGCAAGTCGAAGTCACGATCCCCTCCGGTATGAGTAAAAGCAGCGCTGGACATTATCAAAGGGATGGAAAACAAATAAACAATCGGCCTGGAAGTAGAAATCATGGGTCACTCTTTTGATCAGATGTTTACAAAAATGGTAACGACGGCTATCGAATAAACATTTCCTGACAACTGCTGAATAAACCTACGCTATGCCTGAGCTACTTTTTCAGAAACCGGGAAAGTAAGGTAGTCTTCACAAAGCTGATCCAGTGAAGATTGAATGTGACTGGAGATCAGAATCGTACCGCCATTATCGCGAAAAGATCGCAGCAGCTTTAGCGTTCGCTCCGTGCTGTCTTCATCCAGGGCCCGGAAAGGTTCATCGAGCAGGATGATATCAGGGTCAGCAATCAAACTGGCCGCGATGAGCGTTTTTTGAACCATTCCGCTGGAATAGGTTCCTATGAGGTTTTCCCGTCGTTCATCCAAAGAAACCGCCTCCAGCAAAGTACTGATCCGTTCTTCTGACTTATCGTCCCATTTATTGCGGGAGCGCAGTATCCAGCTCAGCAACTCAACTGCGGTGAGATATTCCGGCAGGCCAGTACTGTCACTTACCAAGCCAACATGTTGGAGATATCTTCCCGGATGCTCATGAATGTTGATATTACCATAATGCACCGTTCCTGAAGTGGGGAATGCAGTCGTGCTGATCAGCCGCAGAAAGGTGGTTTTCCCTGATCCGTTGGGACCGATCAAGCCGGTGGCCGTTCCCGGTTTGAATTTGGCGGAAAGATTTTCGATGATATAACTTCCTGAGCCGTATCGCTTGGAGAGATTTTCGACTTTTAAACTATCAGGCATATTGTTTTTTGAATTTCATTTCGTGTAGACCTGTTACAACCCAGGCACTTATGGCGGCTCCAATGATATCAACAGAAAGCCAGAGGAACAGGAAATTCCAGTCATAACCGGCGCTGAACCAGACCGGGAATAAGAGGCCGAGCAGTAGCGGCAGGGTCCATCTCAAATTGATGAAAAAGCGAGCCCGAATCCATTGTGCTGGGGAATGCAGTATAAGTTGAAATGGCAGCGGACCGATATTCTCTGAGGTCAGCAGGTAAACCAATGCGTTTTTTCCGGCAATCATGACCAGCAGCCAGGCTACGATGATTTCCGGATTCATACCGGTGTAAAAAAGAAACCACAGAAACAATACCATCAGCACCATGATCCGCCCGAAAGGCAGCCGGCGATCGAGCTGCAGAACTCCTGCCCATACCGGTGCCCGCCACTTTTTGGGGACCCAATACACGGCGTCAAACGCTATCGGCTCCCGCTGATCGGCCCCTTTTGCGCCGGGGTTGATAAACAATTCACTGTAGAAAGCCTGAGTTTGATAAAAATGCTGATCCATCGCCTCTCGCTCATCGTAGATTTTGCGGATGGCCCAAACAATCAGCAAAACATACGGAATCCACGCTATCCAGGCGGGATCATAAGCAGTCAGCCAGGCCTGAATAACAACCAGCATCATACCCCCGCCGGAAATGGCCACGGTAGCTCCGAATGAAGGAAACATACCGGGCGGTGTTGCCGGAGCCTGACCTACCTGTTTCATTCCGTCCATCAAACCGGCTCCGCGCATGCCCTCCTGCCACTGCTGGGAGCGTCTGCCGATAATCACAAACCGGAATGCCCCGTAGACGGTCAGCCCGAGCAAAAACAACAAGCCCTGGAACACAAAAGTCGACTTCAGCATGAGGTCATCGCCGGGAGCGGCGGGATCAAAAAATCCGATGATGAAGATCATCAACACAAAAACCAGCGGAAGCGGAAGTAACCTGTTAAGCTGCGCCCCGAACAGATACATTTTCGGAGGATTTAATTGCTGAATCCAACTCAACCGGTTTTCGGGATAGAGCAGGTGGGGGATCAAAAAAGCGAGCACGCCGGCAAACACAAAGCAGGTATAGCGAATGTAGACCACTCGTTCTTCCAGTGAAGCACCATCGGCGAGTTGCCAGGCGGCAAATCCGGCCATAACGAGCAACAATGCAAAAGCCGTTCGGGTGATCGCATCGCTTTTGCCGCTGATCAACCTGATAAATGCTATAGGTGAAATACTCATGCTAACCGCAGCTGGTTTGCCATTGAAGTTTTTACTCCGTTATTCTATGATTCTGTGAGAACAGCAAGTTCCGGAAAACGCATGGATGCCTCTTTAGGTATAGGCATCGCCTGCCACTCATCCGGTGAGGGATATCGAACCCGGAGGTTCAGGAAAAGTGAAGATCGTTTGTCGGGATCGGATTCCAAAGCAATTTTTTGAAGATTTTCATGGATCGGAAAAATCGGATGCAGGCTCCGGATGGCATCAGCAGAGCTCACAAACCGGGATAGATCAGGCAGGTTGCCATCAGCCGGCAACTCCGGTTGAATGTCCGCATCCAGATCAAAAAAACGATAGAGAGCTTCTGCCGACATTCGGGTGCCCCGGTATTTGGATTGACGAGAATAGCCGGCAATATGAGGCGTGCTAAGCCAAGTCGAACGGGCTGATAGCGTAGAAAACCTTGGTTCATCTTCCCAAACATCCAGAATCGTGTCGACCGGCTGGTTTTGTTGATGTTCATGAAGTGCCTGCTCATCAATAATGCCACCCCGAGCTGCATTAATCACCAATTTGGCACGGCTCCGCCGGAGTTTATGTTGATCCAGCCAATTCCGGGTCGGGTGGTTCGGGTACTGATCAAGGCCGGTATGAAAGGTTAGCACGTCGCAGTTTAGGACATCCTCAACTGTGGCGCTTTTCCATGTAGCATCCCGCTCTTGTTTAGGGGGATCATGACTGATACAACGGCAGCCAAGTTTTTCCAGTAGATTTTTTGTCGCGGAACCGGCGTGGCCTTCGCCAACAATGCCCACGGTTAAATCAGTTAGGGCAAACTGCCGCTCTTCCGCCCAGACGATAAGAGAGGATGCGACATACTCGGCAACGCTGCGGGCATTACAACCCGGCGCCCATGCTACTTCAATGCCATGTGACCGGAGCAACTCCGTGCGGAGGTGATCATATCCCGCCGTAGCACTGCAAACGATTTTCAGCCTTGGGGCTTTACGCAGCAGGTCTTCATAAATCTTTGTAACCGTTCGGATTAAAAGGGTATCGGCGAGTTTCAGCTGTTGGTCCGACGGACCTTCATTAGGGTCATACAGATCGATAACAAAAGGCGAGGAAAAACACTGTCGGACAAACGGGATGTGCTGATCAGCAAGCAGTCGAATTTCAGCCATGAAGCATCAAGAATAACGGGTGTAGCCGCGCCGGCGGCCTCCGGGTTTGTCCAGTACTTCTTTAAAAATGAAGGCTGCCCGAAGAGATTCCGGACTTTGAATCGTCTTGCGAATTTGCCGAGCAGCTTTTGATGTTTTGTGCTCCCTTTTTGATCCTAATAACTCATTATAGATCGGATTACTGGCCCCGATTT
>SLJN01000092.1 GCA_007135115.1 Balneolales bacterium | reverse complement strand
TAGTTTGAGCAGTTAGGGAATACAGGGATTAACCGCAAAGGCGCAAAGGACGCTAAGGGGGAGGAAATGTCTGTCCCTAACATAGCTTGACCAAATCAATTAAGCTATGAACCACCGAAAATTAATTAAATTACGACAGTTCAGTGATCAAGTTCGAAGGCAAGTTGTCAAAGACTTTCGTAGCGGCAAACATACTGTTGCCGAGCTTGCCGAGCTGTATCAATGTAGCAGCCAATCGATTTACAATTGGATTTATAAATATTCACCGGCGGATTCGCCTGCCATAAATGTCGTTGAGATGTCTGAAAGCAGTGATCAAAAAGTAGCCGAGCTGAGGCGTAAAATTGCTGATCTGGAACGCGCCCTTGGCCAAAAGCAGATCCAAGTCGATTTTTATGAAAAAATGATTGAGTTGGCTGAGGCCGAATACGATCTGGACTTAAAAAAAAATTCTTCTACGAAACCATCGACTGGTTCCGGGAAAACCGGCAACACCTCAACTTCACGTTGAATGAATTGTATGAAGTCGTTGGCATTAGCAAACAAGCGGTCTGGACTCATTTTCAACGCCAGCAAACTGAACTGTCGATGATAGAACGACTGATTCGCCAGGTTGACAAGCGCCGCCATGCTCATCCCGGCCAGGGACTGGAGAAACTGTATTGGCAGATCCAACCCGAAGGGATGGGCCGTGACAAGTTCTGCCGAATCTTTCAACAGTTGGGCTATGGGTTGAGGCGTGTGCCGAATCGGATGCGTACGACCATTCCGGCTCATTATGTCTTTAAAAACTTGATTGAAGGCGTTGTGATCACCGGGCCAAACCAGTTGTGGCAAACCGATATTACCTATATCCGTTTGGGTGACCGTTTTTACTATCTGACCTTTATTGTCGATGTGTACACCCGTCGGATTGTCGGTTATGCAGTTAGTGATAATCTGCGTGCCGAGGCCAATCTAAAGGCGCTGCAAATGGCGTTAAGCCAATTTAGCACCAGCCAACTTGACGAGCTGATTCATCACTCGGATCGAGGCAGTCAATATACCAACGGTGAATACCTGGCTTTGTTAAGGAGTCATGGTATTACAATCAGTATGGGCAAAAAGGCTACCGATAATGCTTACGCTGAACGCATCAATGGAATAATCAAAAATGAATATCTGATTCCTCGCATGCTGATTAGTTTAAAGCAATTACGGTATTGGTGTCGGCAGGCGGTTACCGATTATAACAACCAACGTCCTCATGGTAGACTTGGCAAGATGAGTCCGTTAGATTATGAACGCCGCTATTGGCAATTACCTGTAAACGAACGAAAGCTCGAGGTGATTCGAACTTTGCAAACACCTCGAGGATTGGAGGCTAGCCTCCAATCCTCGGATGTAAATAATGGCAATCCTTATCGGTATTGTCCATATAACTTCAACTAATAATCAACAATAACAGGTCAAGCTAATTCAGGGATTGACATTTCGGGAACTTATTTAATTCAATGTTTTACTTTACGTTTTTCATCAACAAGCTCCTGATATACGGCAAAGAGTCGGCGAAAATGATCGTCCATGGTTCCGATTGAGGGTTCGCCGGTGTGTTGGCAGGCATTTACGAGATCCTGGCGGTTTCGATCAACAATGTTCAGCAATGCTTTGCTGAGATCTTTTTCATCTCCGGGGGCGTAGGTTTCGGCGTAGTCAGGATGAGCCATATCTGATGCTCCTCCGATGTTGGGCACCACTACCGGCAGTCCGCTGCAAATAGCTTCAGCGACAACCAATCCAAACGTTTCGGCGGCAGAGCCGTGTACGAAGTAATCTGAGCTGGCGAGAATGTTGGCCAATTCGTCCCTGTTGGAAGTGAAGCCTTTGAGTTTCAGATGAGGTATTCCTTTCGCTTGTCGTTTTACGATCGCCCGGAAAGGTCCGTCGCCAAACAGCAGTAAACCCATGGGTTTTTGTTTTGCCGCGATTTCGAACCCCTTCACTACCGTTCCCAATCGTTTTTCGGGATGATGTCTGCTGATTCCGGCAAATAGAGTGGCATCTTCGGGAAGACCCAGCTCCTCCAGGAGTTGTTTTCTCAACTCCGGATCACGACGATTCGGGGAAAAGAAATCCTTATCAATGCCAAACGGTACCGCTACCGGGTTTTGAATCCGAAATGAACGCAGCCGCTCTTCCAGCCAATCGCCGCTTACGATGGTAGCATCAAAGCGGCGGCTGAGCCTGCGCAGATATCCCCAATAGAATCCGAATAAGCGGTCGATTCTGTCGTAGCGAAACAACTTGTCCAGAAACGTTTGCGGATAGACGGCCACGGGATCCTGATGAAATATGAAAGACTTTACGGCATCACCCTTCCAACGGCCGGCAAACCAGCCGCCGGTCCAGGGGGAAGAGCCTTCAACAACGTCGGGCTTTTCGCGGTCAAGAATCCGGTGGACCTCTTTTTCCCGCCAGAGGATATAATAACGGGGATCAACGGGAAGAGGCGGCCCGGGCACCCATATCACTCTACCGCCATACCTTTGCTCCTCACCGCGCTGCTTGCCTGGGGCCACGATCACAATCTCCTGACCCATGCGGGCTCCCGCCTGCAATTTCTGATTGATATAGGTTTTTACTCCACCGCCTTGATCAGTGTAAAACTCGGCGACATCAATAATTTTCATAGTGCTTGGTCAACATGAGCTGAGTGCCTGATTTTCCACGGGCATCGATTCCGGCAAAATATACCTCAGTTCGATACAAAATTCAGGTCGGTTTCAGGTGATCAAATCCGATTCGATCTGTTGCCATTTATTCGTAATTTGCGGGATTGTAATCACCCATCATTCCAAAAGCTATTTCTTTAATATTCGTGTTCATGAGCTTCAGAGCGTCATTCGTTATTCTCATTGTTGGTTTTCTTGTATTTATTTCAAATCCGGCGACAGCGCAAAACCTCAATTTCGATAATTACTCGTACGGTTGGCAGATTCAAGGAGTAACTTCAACTGCTGGTGACACCCCGTTCTGGCTACACTCCAACCGGCAAGGTGAAATGTATCGTTACAGCGCAAACGGCACTCTATCCCTGTTTGCATCAGGTTCACACACCTTTGACTCCGGATTATCCCTTTCCGGAAAAGCCAATTTGTTTTTCAGGGGTGCCGATGAATCAACGATCCGGTTTCAACAGATCTACGGAAAGGTGAGCTACCGGCCTTTCCAATTATCGGTGGGGCGAAAACAGCAGGATTTTGGGTTTGTCCATCCGCAGTTAACGATGGGTTCGGTCGAGATGTCGCACAACACCCGACCCATGACGCAGTTAAATTTCTCCACCGTGGATTTTCAGCCCGTACCGTTTACGGATCATATTCTCTACTATGACGCCTCCCTGGCTCACGGCTGGAAGGATGATACTGAGTTTCGGTATGCACGAGACGTATTGGTTCATCAAAAGCATTTGTATTTGCGGATTTTCAGTGATGACGCACCGGTTTCGCCAAGAGCCGGGATCGTACATTTTGCTCATTGGGGCGGAGATTTTTCCCATCTCGGTGATGACGCCCCCGTTGAAGACGGCCGGCAAGTTAGCCTGGGAGCTTACCGGGATGTGTTTTTCTCACTCGCTTCCGACTCCAGAGAAATAATTGAAGGCGGGGGACTTCCGAACCGGCATCAAAACCACTTTGGCAGCTACGACTTTGGACTCGTGTTCAATCAAGGACCGTACCGTTTAGAACTCAGCCGCCAGTTTATTCTGGAAGACACGCCCAACGCCCGTTTCGGTACGCCCTGGGATGGCCTGTGGGGCGTTACCCTCGAACTCCGCGATGATACCGAAACCCGCTGGCGCGATGATGGCTCCGAATCTGGTTCCCCTTCATCCGATTTTCGCCCTGCCCTTCAGGCGATTCATTATGAGCACATTAACACTTTGGACGGGTTAACCCGATACGAACATCGCGACCGGGAACGGCACGTGAATTACTATAATCACTCCACATATCGCGGCGGCTGGACCTATGAAGGCCGCAGTATCGGAAACCCCCTATTCATTGGTGAACAGGGTTATATCGGCGTTGTGAACAATCAGCTCGTAGGACACCATTTAGGTTTGATGGGTCATACCGGTCCGGTGGATTGGCGCTTTTTCACCACCTACAGCCGTAATTACGGGGCAGGAAGAGTGGCACGTCAGGATGACGGCGCCCGGGTAAACAAGTTGACGGATCGTGAGGATCAGTGGTCTTTCATGTTGGAACTACAAACCGAAACGCTGCTTCCAAATCTTGAAACTTCAGCGGCGTTGGCCTACGATTCTGGTGATTTGTATTCTGAAAATCTCGGACTCTTATTGTCTATTCGCTGGAATTCTAACTAAGCCCCAGTCATTTTTAGCGGTTGACGAAAATTACTTTATAAATCAGCGAATTATCCGTCAGGAAATGCGTTAGTGTTCACATGAAAAGCACCAATTCTGATATAGATGCCGTAATTTGCTGGGTCGACGGGAATGATCCTCAGCACTACAGGAAAAGACAACAAGCGCTGGGTAAGGCAGATTCTGATTCAGCTGAAGAGCTTGCCACATCCACCGACACCACTCGTTTTCTGGATAACGGGGAGTTGTACTACTGCATCAAATCCATTCGGAAATGCACACCGTGGGTACGAACCATCCACCTGGTTACCGATAATCAAAAACCGGATTTTCTGACTGAGGATTTCAGAGAACAGCACAACGTTCGTGTGGTTGATCATACGGATATTTTCAGATCCTACGAATCGTATCTACCGGTCTTCAGCTCAAGAACCATTGAAACAGCGCTTTGGCGCATTCCCGATCTCGCCCCCCGGTTTCTGTATTTTAATGATGATTTTGTTCTGACCGGCAGCCTCAAACCCGAAGAGTTTTTCAGGGATGATAAAGTGGTGCTGAGGGGGAATTGGAATAAGGCTCCTCATTATGGTACACTCCGGATTACGGCCAATAAAGTCGGCACCTTTCTTTCCAAAAACCTATTGGGAATTACCCGGTCGATGCATCTTCTGCTGCAAATCCGGTCAGCCAACCTTGCGGGTTATGAAGATTCCTATTTTCGGGTTCCGCACGTGCCCCATCCTATTAAAACCGACACTCTGAAGAGCTGGTTTGAGGATCACCCTGATCTTTTTGAAAAAAACATTTCTTACAAATTTCGTCACCCGGATCAGTTTTCGGCACTTCATCTTGCACATCACCTTGAAATCAAAAATGACCGTGCCGTATTAAAATCTCCGGATGATTATATGATGATCAACGGGGAGATGGATTTTGGCTTTACCATCACCGGAAAGTTGAAAAAGATCCGCGATGAAAAAATTGAAGACATCCGTTTCCGAGCGAAAGGCTGTCCCGCCGCCATCGCAAGCACATCCGTCACGACTGAGTTAGCCCTCGGAAAAACACTTGAAGAAGCCTTAAAAATTACAAAGCAAGATGTTGTGATCGCTTTGGATGGCTTGCCAGACAACAAAATTAAATGTAGTGTCTTGGGACCCAATGCCATCGAAAATGCCGTCAGTGCCTACCGAAAAGCTCAGAATGAAGAACCTCTAACCAAAGCGCCTGAACTTCAAGAAAATCCGGAAGCAGAAGGCCCTCAAATCCTCGATCTTCGTGGAAAATCGTGCCCGATGACTTTCGTTTATACGAAGGTGGCCCTTGAGAGTATTGAGGCGGGAAAAGAAATTAAAGTGATTTTGGACTATCCCCCTGCTTTTACGAACGTTCCGAATTCGGTTCTAAAGCAAAAACTCGGCACAATCCTCAAAAAAGAATCTCATAATGACGAAATGCACCTATTTATCAAAAAATAATCCTTTTTTCTTTTCCTTGACACTTAACAATTGTCGGGGGTCCCATAATCTTGTTTTTGATAATAGACGCCCTCCTTATCAGAACAGACCGCACAATTTGTGTGGTTCCGCAAGGAAATGCTCTCAAACGTATTCAAGAAGAGATTGAACATAAAGATCTGGTTGACAAATCTCCTCGGTATTCCCAAGAAATATTTTATGGCCTCGGTCGCCATCAGCGTCCCAGAGAAAATGGGCACCGTGTTGAGAACTCCCATGGCAGAGCAACTCATTCCATCGTCAGAGGGAGGAGAGACATTTCCAAAGAAGGCTGCCCGATAGCAAATCGTCTCGTGCGGCACAACGGACATGATCTGCCCGTAGGATTCGACGACCCCCGAGATCGAAAAAGGAATTCCCAAGGCAATACATGCATCATTGACCAAGAGTTTGGTTCCTAAATTATCGCTACCTTCGACCACATAGTCACAACCGCCCAGCAATTCCTCCGCATTCTCTTTCGTCAAATAGTCATCGATGGCTTCAACCTTCGTATCCGGATTCAACCATTTTAATTTCTCCGCAATAGACTCCACCTTTTTGCGCCCCACATCTTGGGTATAGTGCAAAATCTGGCGGGGAAGATTCGAAAGATCCACCTTGTCGCTATCGATAATACGCAAGGTTCCAACTCCTGCTGCGCCGAGTGCTTGTGCAGTAGGAGTCCCTAAGCCT
>SLJN01000045.1 GCA_007135115.1 Balneolales bacterium | reverse complement strand
TAGCTCATCAACAAGCAACAAAATAGCCCTAAAGCTTTTTTCACCCCCGAAAAATCTTCTCCATCGCCTTCCCCTTAGCCAGCTCATCAATCAATTTATCCAGGTAGCGGATCTCCCGCATGGTAGGCTCTTCAATTTCTTCCACACGGACTCCGCAAATCACTCCTTTGATCTGAGATCGCGAGGGATTGGGTTGAGGGGCTTCGGCAAAGAAGGTTTCAAAATCGGTCTGGTTTTCCAGGTGTGCTTCCAGTTCTTTCTGGCTATATCCGGTCAGCCACCGGAAGATTTCATCGACTTCGGCTTTGGTGCGACCTTTTTTCTCCGCCTTCGCAATATAGTGGGGATAGACGCTTGCAACGCTGGTTGTGTAGATTCGATGTTTGGCCATGATGCCCCTTTGGTTGAGTGACAAAATGTCAATTAACAAGCACCAAATTTCAAATAAATTCCAATGTCTAATACCCAATTACCCAAACCAGCCAAGGCAACCGTTTGGAATTTCAAAAATTGAAAATTGGGGCTTATTTGTTATTTGCAATTTGATCATTGAGATTCACGGCTGCCTTCAAAGTATCAATAAACCTTTCGCGCTCAAATATCCCGCTTTTTCAAAATCACCCACTCCGGTAGCGCTTTGATCCGGGCCATCACCCAGCGCATTTTTTTGCCGGTGTAGATTTTATGTTTTCCTTTTTTCCACGCCTCGTAAATATCTCTGCCTGCTACGGGGAGCGGTGTTTCGCCGAATTTGGGCTTTCGTCCGGCCACCATTTTCGTGGGTACGAAGCCCGGCAATACCGTGATAACATGAGCGCCCGAGGGGTACAAGCGGTGGCGCAGTCCGTCCAGGTAAACGGTTAGTCCGGCTTTGGCGGAGGCGTAGATGTAGCTGCTTTGGCGTCCGCGCTCGCCGGCCACGGAGCTAAGGCCAATGATGGTGCCTTTACCCTGCTGCTCGAAATCGGCGGCGATAATCTCCAGAATGCTAATGGCACCCATCAAATTTCCTTCGATAACCTGACGCGCTTTTTCAAAATCCTGCTGACACTCTTTCTGATTTATCAAAACCCCGAATGCCTGAATCACTACATCCGGACGGGATTCCAGACTTTCATAAAACTCCCGGTGTGAATCATAATCCAAAGCATCAAACTTGATTCCGCTGGCTTTCACCCCGAATTTATCCGCCAGCGCTGATGCGTTTTCTCTGGCCTTTTCCTCATTCCGCGAGGCAAGAATGATTTCGGCTTTTTCATGTTCCGCAAATTTTTCAGCGGCGGCCAACCCGATTTCCGAATTGCCGCCGAGGACGAGTACTATCATAGTATTTAGTTTTTTTAACCGCGGATTTTCGCGGGTTGTACGCGGATTTGGTTTTGATGTTATTTTCAGATATCCAATACAACTGTACACACCTAATCTTTGCGTTCCGTAGCGCCGTCGTGGTTATTCTTAATCAACTCCGCAGTCAGGAGCAAATTGAAAGCTATGAAGACGCGTGGACGCGTGATGATAATAGGTCGGTGCGGGGACGCACTCGACCGGCATTAGGGGGCAGCCAGAGTCAAACCATATACCAATAAATCAGCATAATAGCTTGAATTAATGTGGCACACTGCTTTCTAATAACTACTCACTGTGCACATCATTTGCTTCCAGCCCCGGCCGAAACCTCAACAACAAGCGCTCGCCGGCCGTCAATTCGCTCAGTTCTTCTCTCAGCTCCATCGCCACATCCGGGGCGTCGGTGATGATGCTGTCGGCGCCGCGAAGGGCTACATCGATCATGTGTACCACATTGTTGATCGTCCACACATGGACTTCCATATCCCGGTTTTGGGCACTTCGGATAAACGGTTCGGTGGCTACCGGTCGCGGCACGGCCAGAAAATCAACCGGGACGCGGGTCAGGTCACCAATGGCCACAGTGGCCAGGTATCCGGTCGGGATTTCCGGTGCGAGCTGTTGCACTTCCCGGATCGCACTTCGATCAAATGACATGATGATCACCTGATCTTCCATATCGTGCGCCTGAACCCGTTCTACGGTTTTGCGCGCCAGTTCGGGATCGGATCCGTAGTACTTCAGCTCAATATTCAGTTTGATGCGGTCTTTGCTGTGCTCCAGAAAATCATCGAGTGTGGCGATGCGCCGCTCCCCGTCGGGGATGTCGGCGTCGCCCCCCTGCACCAGATCTTTGATTTCATCATACGAAACCTCTTTTATTCGCCGGGAATCACCGGTCATGCGTTTCAAGTCGGCGTCGTGAAAGACCACAACTTCGCCGTCCCGTGTGGTTTGCACATCAATTTCCACATATTCAGCTCCGGTCTCTATGGTGCGCTCCATGGCGTACAGAGTGTTTTCGGGTCCCAGAAAGGCTCCGGCGCGGTGGGCGGTGACGGTGTATCCGGGTTCATCGGGCGCCTGACTCAGCCACCAACTGCCGGCTCCGATTCCGGGCAGCAGCAGGATGATCAAAACCGGTACGGCTCGCTGTGGGTAAACCCATTTACGTGCAAACGACGCCGCGCGGGACGGCAGCCGGGAAACCCCAAGCGGAACGGCCGGCGCAACCGAGTGCAGATCCGTCTGTTCATAGTAGAATTTGGTCAGCACGATGGCGGTCAGTGAAAATCCGATGAAGGATATCGCCACATCAAGCAGAAAAGAGAGCAGAGCGTACAGGCCGGCAAGCAGCAGGACAGGCGTAATCGAGGTGATGCGGGCGCTCAGTACATCAGCCGTAAAACCGGTGGCCGAATAGAGCAGGGCATGGGAAAAAGTTCGAATCAGGAACCAGGCGATCAGGCAGAGCAGCAAAAGCCACAGAAACCGGACAGCCCGGCCTTTGGTATTCGCCCAGCTTTGAGCCAGTGCCCGGCGCACCGGCCGATGGCCATCCAAATAGGCGGGAAGCGCCGGCAGGCTTCGCAAGGCGAGCCAAAGTAAAATCGCCGTGCAGAACAAAAGCCAGATTCCCGCAGCGGCGGCAGCCATCCAGAATTCATCCGGACGGGCATACCAGTAGTAATTGATATCGAACTCGGTAAGCCAGATCCAATAAACCCCGGCCAGTCCGGCTAATACGGGGATCAGGATGATCATGGCTGTCCCGGCGGTTTTCAGGCAGAGTTTGAAAAGCGCGGGGAGGTCCGGCAGCAATTTGAGCAGGGTATTCCGGACCGGCTCGGATTGGTTTTTGAGGTCATTGGTGATAATGTGAAATATCCCCGCATAACGAAACACCGCGCCAATGACGGTCAGTCCCGCAACCAGCAGGATATAGCCCAAGCCGAGCGGGGTAGCCAGCCAGGACAGGATTTCTTCGTCGGCGATGATCATCCGATCGCCCCGGAAAACCAGACTGCCCAGTACGCCGGTAGTTAGCGGTACGAGAATCACACCGATCAGCAGCCAGGTGATGAGGGTCCACCAGGCCATCGGTTTCCAAAGGCGCACAAAACGCCACCAGGCGGAACGGAAGGTTTCGTCAAGTAAACGGGTAAACAAAATGGGTCGGGGAAATGGTTTTGAACTTTAGCTTATTGGCTTATGAAAATAAGTTTTTCAAGGGATTCATTATGCCAAGTTCAGGGATCAATTGCAAAAGAACCATTCGCCGCCTGAATGCAGGTTTTGTTGTATTTAACCCTGGATCTCGGATAATCTGATCATTTTCAATTACTGGGGAGAAACTTCATTATGAAAGTTGCAGCCCTTGCAATTTAATTTCCATAAAAACTCCCCACTTTAGTCATCCCGGAAAGCCTGGAGCGACAGCGGAAGGCTTATCCGGGATCAAGGGTTAAAGGCAACCACACTCGCTGCGCCAAACTTTATCCAAAGCCTTTTTATCAGAACTTCATAACTTAGCATTTTATTAATGCTTAGGTTAGAAAGATAGGCAAAATTTATATGATGACCATTAGTTGGCGGTGCAGCCATCACTTCCAGGAACCCCTGGATCCCGGATAATTCCTCCGCTACCGCTCCGGAATTTCCGGGATGACCGCAGCTGGAGAGTTTTGTCACCAAACGAATACCTGCCGACTTTTTAGGAAATACCCTTTACGCCACCAACTAAACCCTAATCTCCGGCAACATTTGCTCAATGATCTGCCGCTTGTCTTCAAACCAGGGCGGTAAAAACAGTTCTTTGCCCATTTCAGCTTCGTCTTCGACGACGGATTTGTAGCCGGGTCCGTCTGTGGCCATTTCAAACAGCACACCGCCCGGCGTTTGAAAGTAGACGGATTTAAACACGTCGCGATCTATAATCCCGCTGGGAGACAAGCCCATGGAAACAACTTTTTCACGCAATTCTGCGCTTTCTTCTTCATCCCGGGTGCGAAAGGCGACGTGATGAACGCTTCCCCGACCCATTCTGCCTCGGTGAGCATCCTGAGCCGTTTCTATGATTACGGATTGACCGATTTCACTGTCGGTTTGGTACAGGCTCAAATTCCCTTCGGATTTCGTCTTTTTGAACCCCAGGATTTCTTCCAAAACCCGTGCCGTCGGCGCTTCCTGATCGAGGAGCAAATTTGCGCTCCAAAAACCCCGGATGCCGTATTCTTGCGGGACAGGCCCTTCATCCCATGCCTGAATGGCATCCATAGCCGGATCGACTACCAACTCCAGTTCCATCCCGTCAGGATCCTTAAACCGGAGCACCTGCAACCCAAATCGCTCGAATGGCTCCTGATAACTAATGCCTCTTTCATTAAATCGATCCTGCCAGTAACTCAATGCGTTGGAGGGTACCGCATAGGATACCTGTGCTGTTTCACCTACACCAACATGACCTTCAGCAGCCCGCGGCATGGGAAAGAACGTCATACTTGAACCTGGCGATCCTACGCCATTGGCATAAAACAGATGATGCACCGAAGGATCATCCTGATTGACGGACTTCAGCACCAGTCGCAGGCCCAAATCGTGCACGTAAAACTCAGCATTGCGCTGCCCGTCTCCCGAAAAGGCGGTTATGTGATGAAGTCCTTTTTTATGAGTAGTCATGGGAAAATTCCTGAATGTAAGTTGGTGATCATTAAAAATGCTTCAATATTGAAGCATTTTGATCTGATTAACGTTCCGAAGGGCAGAAAGTTTTGATAGGTTAGGTGAACCCGGCCGGAAATCCCATGGATTACCGACCGGATTTGATACACTCAGAACTTACTTAGTGTCGTAAGAAAACTCCAAGATCAAGGCGCGCGAAGTCCCAAAAAGCGCAGTGTACAGACCGTACATGAGCATTTTTGGGACGAGCGGAACGCCGATATTGGTGTTTTCTTACAGGCACTACTTATCTTCTGTCGCTTTGGTCATGACCTCAGTCATCCGGCTGATAAACTCACCGGGAGATTGCAGATCGCCCTGTAACAGCAGTGCGCCTTCGTAAATCTGTTTGGCCATACTTTTAACGGTTTCGGCCTCCCCGTTTTGCTGCAAGCGATTGAGGTTCTTGATCAGCGGATGCGAAGGGTTGATCTCGAGCACACGTTTCGACGGACCGGTTTGCTGATCCATCATTTTCATCATCTTTTCTACGTGGCTGTCGAGTCCTTCTTTACCAATGGTGAGTGTAGCTACCGAATCCACCAGGCGCCTGGAGGCGACGACGTCTTCCACATAATCCCCGGCAGCTTCTTTGAAGATCTTTTTGAGCGCTTCCAGTTCTTCGCCGGAGACGGATTCTTTTTGCTCCTCATCGGAGGAATCATCCAGATCCAGGTCGGCTTTTTCGATGCTCTTGAGCGGTTTTTCTTTGTATTCGCCGATTCCCGGAACAACGAACGCATCTATCGGATCGGCAAGCAGGAGCACCTCGACATCTTTTTTCTTGAAGTACTCGAGTTTGGGATCGCGCCGCAGCTCTTTGAGGCTTTCGCCGGAGAGATAGTAGATTTCTTTCTGGAAATCCGGCATCCGATCCACATAATCTTTGAGGGAAGTCATCTCCTCATCGCCGGTTTTGGTGCTGTGGAATCGAAGCAACTCGGTAAGGCGCTCCCGGTTTTCGAAATCTGAATTCAGTCCGGACTTAAACAGCGGACCGAATTCCTTGTAAAACGTATTAAATTTTTCCTGATCGCTTTCTGCCCAGTACTCGATCATCCCCAGAATTTTATTGACCAGCACATTTTTGATTTTGGTCATAATCGGCGTGTACTGCGTCATCTCCCGGGATACGTTGAGCGGCAGATCTTCGGAATCGACCACGCCTTCCACAAATCGCAGATACTCGGGGATCAGATCTTTGCAATCCTCCTGGACCATCACCCGGTTGGAGTACAACTGCACGGAGGTCAGGTCATCCGGGGATTGCAGGAAGTTGGGCTTAGCTTTTTGGGGCACGAAAATCAGCGACTTAAAGTTGATCCGCCCCTCCATATTCAGATGGATGTGATCGAGCGGCTCCTGGGCGTCTGCGGCGATGAACTTGTAGAACTCGTTGAGTTCCTCATCGGTGATTTCGCTTTTACTTTTGTGCCAGAGCGCTCCCTGGGAGTTGACTTCATCCCCATTAACGAGAATGGAGTAATCCACAAAGTTGGAGTATTTGCGGATGATCTGCTCCAACCGCTCG
>SLJN01000126.1 GCA_007135115.1 Balneolales bacterium | reverse complement strand
TGCGCTTCGCTCCGTTCCACCCAGGGCTATGTTCGGTCGTCCTCCGCTACGCTCCGGACTTACCCATTGATCGACGATTGAATTCATCCCTTAGCTTTAATACGTCAGGGTTTTGGGTATCCTGCTGTTTGTAGATGAGCAAAAACATACTGAGTCACACAAATGCAAGGTTAATCGCAATATGCGGCATTTTTCTTGCATTCTTGAATAGCCGTTCCATTAGCTAAGCTGTTGATATTTTTGTTTACTTTGACTTTCTGAGGATGCCCTAATTCCCGCTAAAACCCCCATGGAGCAGGCGGCGCTTCGGTGGTTTCACTCAGGTCAAAATCCACCCTCCAGGTAAATTCGCTGTCGCGCATAGTACCGTAGGTATACCTTTGGCCGGGTTCAATTTCGAGACGCCATCCCATCGGTACCCCCACCTCTTCAGTTCTGGGAGGATAGAGGAATTCATGCCGGTTTCCGTCCGGTGCAATATGCGTGAAGCCGCCATACATCGTATTTTCTTCTTCGGTACCGTCTTCATAGCGGTGATCATGCCGGATTTCAAGCGAATCAGTATGATGGGTGATGATCCAGGTTCTGGAACGGTCCCACTCACCCTCGGCGGTTTCAATATGGAACGGGATCCGGATTTCATCATCCGAACATTCCCGAAAGTGAGCAATTAACAGTTCATCTCCTTCAAGCATATCATCCCCCGGCCGGTCCACCACAAGTCGACCTTCATAGGCGTTGCCGCAGTGTTCGGCGAGATTATTGAAAAACAGATCAATATAATTTTCTTCCGGTGCTTCTTCATTATTATTACATGCCGCAATGAGCAGTACGGGAATCAGGATTGGTAGTAACAGAATGAATCGATTTTTCATAAGTTTTAGTTTATTCCATTGTGCGATATTCGGTTCGTCCGGCAATATAATAAGGGAAGACTTTATCAAAGAATAGTTTGCTGATGCAAACGGAAGGAATACCACGGAGACAGAACATAAAAACAGGATTATGCGATTAAATAAAATCAGGGAAAGCCGGCAATTTGGCGCTTTTATCGTCGATATCATCATGATCCTACTACTACTCGTTAACCTCAGTTGGATCATGTTCGACTGGGCATTCAATAATCGGTGGTTCCAGGATCTGATCGCATCAGTTCATACCGGATTCTTTGAATTTTACCGGGATCAAATCCATCCCGACTTCTTGCTGTACGATCTGGTTTTTGTCGGAATATTCCTTTCAGAGTTTTTGGTCCGCTGGGGGCTTGCAATAAAAAACCAACGGTATCACCGGTGGTTCTTTTACCCTTTCATACACTGGTATGATATTCTCGGGCTGATCCCCGTCGGCTCTATGCGATTTCTCAGGCTGCTGCGCATTGTCGGTATCCTTCATCGGCTTCATCGGCTGGGAGTGGTTGATCTCACCAACAACCCGGTGTTTGACTTTTTCACCCGCTACTCCAATATCCTTGTGGATGAAGTTACCGACCGGGTAGTACTTAAAGTACTCCGTGATGTTAAAAGTGAAGTTCAGGAAGGCGCTCCACTTGTTGATCAACTCGTGGAAGACGTGTTACGTCCGCAACAGGAACAGTTAGTGGATTGGCTTTCCTGGAGGGTCCGGAAAGTGGCCGGACATAATCTCGATACCTATAAAGATCAGATGCAATCCTATGTCGACCGGCGTATCAGCTATGCCGTGGCAACCAACAAAGAAATCTCCCGGCTCGAACAAATACCGTTTCTCGGCTCCTATTTTACCGAGACCCTGGAGAAGGCGATCAGCGAAATTGTGTATAATGTGATTCAGGGCACCATCCGGGATTTAGCCTCCGTGGACAACCGGTTATTTTTACGCGAAATGTCCGACATCTTTTTTGAAGATGTGGTAAAGGATGAAACCGATAAGCGAATCAATCGAATTATTTCCAATATCCTTACCCAGTGTATGGATGTTATCATACAGCGGGTACAGGTT
Organism: Balneolales bacterium; assembly: GCA_007135115.1. Classification (GTDB taxonomy): domain Bacteria; phylum Bacteroidota; class Rhodothermia; order Balneolales; family Natronogracilivirgulaceae; genus SLJN01. The sequence goes on along the minus strand of SLJN01000126.1, from coordinate 4,633 downwards.
CAGCAATGGAAGCTGGCTGAGCACACACCCGAACAGGAGGAGGAAGAGCATCTGCAGGAGGAAAAACTGCATGAGCGCCTTCGCAAAGAGTTATAGGCTGAGGCCGGCCGATTCAAGCATATGCTGTAAATAGCTGAGAATCCTGCCCTACAATCTCGCACGCAGGTATTTGATGGTTTTACCGGCTTCGAGATGCAGCTTTTCGTAATAAGTAAGGATTTCGAGTTCTTCCGGTCCCTGATCAAAGTGGTTGTGAATATCATAAATTACTTCTTCCACCGGTATATCCTCCTGATGCAGCATCTCAAGAGAGAAATCAAAAAACATGTCATCATCGGTTTTCAGGTGCAGGTATGATCCGGGTTTGCAAATTTGCTGATACCGCCTGAGAAATAATGGATGCGTTAATCTGCGTTTCTTTTTGGATTTTTTGGGAAACGGATCCGGAAATGTAATCCAAAGCTCACTCACCTCCCCCTCTTCAAAATAGCCGGTAATGTGATCTATTCTCCCGCGTATGAAGCGTACATTATCCAGTCGCCGCTCAAGAGCCTGTGTAGCCCCTTTCCATACCCGATCTCCCTTGATATCCACACCGATCAGATGGCAATCCGGGTAGCGTTCGGCGAGGGCGAGGGTATAATCTCCTTTTCCGCAAGCCAGCTCCAGAATGATCGGGGCCTCACGGCCGAATACCGCCTCATTCCACTTACCTCTGATCGTCAGATTACTGTTGGCCGGCAAATCCCCCGGCTTAATTACATTATCCAGTTCCTGGATCTCAGCATAACGCTGAAGCTTCTTTTTTCCCATTGTTACTACTTCTGAGAATCAGGGAGCCAGCCGGCGAATATGCCACTTCTCCTTTGTGTTTTTCTGATATTCAATTCGATCATGTAAACGGCTTTCCCGTCCCTGCCAGAACTCAAAACGCACGGGCACCACCCGATATCCGCCCCAATTATCGGGCATAGGAACCGGTCCGTCGCCATACTCCTGTTTGAGAGTCTCAAACCTGTTTTCCAGCTCCTGCCTGGATGCAACCGGGCTGCTCTGTCTCGACACCAGCGCCGCAATCTGACTATCTACCGGCCTGGAATGAAAATACTCCCGGCTATCTTCCCGGCTTATTTGTTTCACCGATCCCTCAATCCTGACTTGACGTTCCAGCTCTGCCCAATAAAAAAGCAGACACGCTCTGGGGTTCTGATTCAGCTGTAATCCTTTTCTGCTCAGATAATTGGTATAAAATACAAAGCCATTTTTATCATAACTTTTCAGAAGCACCGTACGCGATGTAGGCAAACCGTCGGCTGATGCGGTAGCAAGCGTCATGGCAGTTGCATCCCATATCTCCGATTTTAGCGCCTGATCCATCCAAACCCCGAACTGACGGATTGGATTTTTATAGATATCGGATTCATCCAGTTTTCGTTTTTTATATTCCCGCCGTATATCAGCGACATCCGTTATGGACATAGATTATCCCGCAAATACCTTTTATTAGTTTTACATGTTGAAGCCAGACCTGAAATTGCCTGATCAGCCTGCTCTCATAAAGAAGCCGTAAACGCAGGCAATAATAAGCAATAGTACAGGCATTTTCAGGTTGATAACGGATTTTTATACCATTAGTTCAGAAAGTATTTCACATTTCACATACTATATGAAAAATAACTCATCTGAAATAAACCGGAGCGGTATCTCCGTCGTCATTCCGGTCTATAACAGACAGGAGTATATCGGCTTTGCACTGGAGTCGGTGTTGAAACAAACCCGCCCGGCTGATGAAATCATTGTGGTTGATGACGGCTCAACCGACTGTACAGCTGAAGTTGTTGCCTCTTATGGTGATGCCGTCCGATATTTTTATCAACCGAATAGCGGGGTGAGTGCAGCCCGGAATACCGGCATCAAGCATGCTGCCCGGTCATGGCTGGCTTTTCTGGATTCTGACGACCGCTGGCATCCGGAAAAACTGGAAACCCTGATGCATCTGGCTAAAGATCAGCCGGATTTACGCATCTTCCATTCCAACGAACTGTGGATACGCAATGGCCGCAGGGTCAACCAGAAGAAAATTCACCGGAAATCCGGAGGGATGATCTACGAGAGATGTCTGCCCCGGTGTGTAATTTCACCTTCAGCCGTAATGATACACCGGGAAATTTTCCGGCAATATGGCTTGTTTGATGAACATCTGCCTGCCTGTGAAGATTATGAGATGTGGCTGCGTATTTGCCGCCGCGAACCGGTTGGTTACTGTGAAACCCCGCTGATTACCAAGTTCGGAGGTCATGAAGATCAGTTATCACAAACATTTCCGGCCATGGACCGCTTCCGGGTTCAAGTATTGCAACAGCATCTTGAAAAACTCCCTCTCACATCTCAGCAGATTCAAGCGCTTCTTCAGGTGATGACAACCAAACTCGATATACTGAGAAACGGCGCTCTCAAGCGAGGCCGGATTCCCGCCTGGCGGTATTATACCCAAATGCTGGAACGGGCGCAGTTTCTGCAAATCCGGCACACGTAAGGTCAATAATACCGATCACACACACCCACACACCATTTGGAATAATCCAATCGTTGGTTTATACTGAATAACTACCTCCGAAGACTGATCAGTGTATGAGTATCATTTTGAATTCCATAGCAGAAACCGGTTTCTCCCGGGATAACCCGAAACAGGTTCGGGATTTTATCAGGCAGACACATATATTTGAAAAATCCCGGCTGTCGGTAGATCAAGATGAAAACTCATCACATTCATCGTTTCGTAATGATCTGATCAATTTTAATTCTATTGAGCGAAATGAACAACAAGGCCGGGTAACGATCTCTACATCAGATGAAGACCGGGCCGAAATAAGTTCGCTCGGAATGAAGGAACATGGTTCTCAATTAGAATTTGCGAACGATTCGATCAGTCTTAAATAACACAAGACCTCACTATAAAAGGCCTGCCTCCAAAATCGGAAGCAAGCCTTTTTTTTTAATTCTTCATCAACCGGTAATACAGGTGGAAATACTCAAACGGCAGCACAACCATCGGCTCGCCGCTGTGGTCGATCATCATCTCCAGGTATTCCACCATCGGATCTTTGTCCTCAATCTCATCTCCTACCCCTAACATTGAGAGCAGCCCCGGCAATCGGAACAGTGGCGGCTCGGGGCCTTCCACTATCTCAAATTCATCATCTTTGTCCAGACCGGCGGCCTCCAACGCAAGTTCAATAGCGGTATACATGCCGCCGAGTTCATCCACCAGATCAATTTCCCTGGCTTGTTTTCCGGTCCAGACACGACCGGCAGCCACTTCTTTGATTTCATCATAGGTGCCTTCACGCCCTTCGGCTACTTTTTCAATGAATCGATCATACAGGGTGTTGAGTCTTGTGATAAATTGCTCGCGCTCATCCTCGGTAAGCGACCGCCCCGGCAAAGTAAGGCCAATCAGCGGCAGAGTCGGGCCAAACATGATATCGGCTGATTCACCCCGTTTAACATGATCGGTATGCAGATTAAGGATATCGCTGAAGCCATCATCATACAACCAGCCGCCAATCACGCCGATACTTCCGGTAATGGTGCCGGGCAGCGCCATGATGGTATCCGCATACATGGAAATCCAATAGCCGCCGGAAGCAGCCACATTCCCCATCGTGACAATAACCGGTTTTTCATCTTTGGTTTTCCGGAGCTCCTCAGCCACAAGATCGGATGCCAATGCATCTCCGCCCGGTGAATCCGCCCGCATAACCACCGCTTTGATATTATCATCCTTTCTCATTTTCCGGATTTCTTCAGCCAACTTGCGTCCCCTGATCCCGGTTTCAGTCTGAGTCGGCCCGATTGCGTAAAGCAGTCCGATTTTGGGTTTCTTGCCCCAATAGTCATCTCCGGGCTGTTGATAAACCAGCAAATTATCCGGACCGATACGCTTCTTCTGTTCACCTTCCAGGTTTTCAATAACATCCCCTATGTCCGTGTAGCGCACGAGTGTATCTACCAGACCTGCTTCGACCAGGTCATCAGCAAGCAGGGCGGCGCCGAAATCGACCAGTGAATCGTATCTTGCCTCGGAAAGGCCCCGTGTTTCCAAAATACCTTCGCGGGTGATCTCATAGAAATCGTCAATTAATGCCTGCCGCTGCTCCCGGTCCGCATCTGACATACCCGTACGCGAAAGAGCCTCAAAAGCAGATTTGTACTCCATCTCCCGGAATTCATCAACACCGATACCGAGAGATTTGAGCATTTCGGCAAGATATGTGCTCCCCATTACATAACCCGGCAACGTAAGCGCGCCTTCCGGATCCATCACAACATGATCCGCTTCCGCTATAAGATGGAGCGTATTCATGGCGCCGCGCTCTAAGTACAAGACTACCTTTTTGCCCTCATTTCTAAGCCTGCCCAGCTCTTCACGCACCTCCCAGGCCATACCCTGGCTGAGGTTCATTGCCGTCGCGTTGATTACCACGCCTGCAACGGTCGGATCCCTGCGGGCTTCACGGATCATTTCCAGGGTCTCGCGAAGGGTTACGGAATCATCAAAATATCTGCGTGATTGATATGTCCTTGACCCCCGCAAACTGATATTTACATATTGATCATCTTCGCGTAAATA
>SLJN01000310.1 GCA_007135115.1 Balneolales bacterium | reverse complement strand
GGAAGACCGGAAGGCGCGCTTGGAAATTTTATGGCAGACTTGGTCCGCTCTCACGCATCAGCCATCGCCGGACGGCATATTGACATCGCGGTCTTGAATAATGCTGGAATAAGGGCTCCGCTACCCGAAGGAGAAATCACCGTCGGGATGATTTATGAGGTGATGCCGTTCGACAATTATATCGTACTGCAGCAACACACCGGAGAGCAGATTCGGGAAATGGCAGATCAAATTGCCCGTGCCGGAGGCGAACCCATCAGCGGCATGCGAATGCAGATTGACGGTGACCGGGCAACCGGCGTGATGATCGGCGCCCGCCAGATTGATCCGAAGGATACCTATTGGGTCGCCACCAATAACTGGATGGCCAACGGAGGTGGGGACATCACCATATTGCATCAACCGGTATTCAGGGAAGATTTGCAGGTTTTGATTCGGGATGCCTTGCAGGAATACCTGAATTCGCGGGAATCCATTGCGCCGGAAACGGATCAGCGCATCAGAATTCAATAAGGTATTTATGGATCGGCGATCATTTATTAAAACTATGGGTGCGGGCAGCCTCGGCGCGGCATTCTGGGCTGGTACGCCCTGGCCGGTTCTGTCAGAGTCGGGCTATAAAAAGTTGACGATCTTGCACACCAACGACACCCACGCGCGCATTGAACCTTTTCCCGAAGGCACACCTGAATATTCCGGGCAGGGTGGAGTGCTCCGCCGGTCAGCGCTGATCAAAAAGCTGCGGAAGCAAAATCCCAACAGCCTATTGCTGGATGCTGGCGATGTTTTCGAAGGAACGGTCTACTTCAAGAAATTCGGCGGAGCGCTGGACCTGGAACTCATGACAGAGATGGGCTACGATGCCGCCACCATTGGAAATCATGAATTCGATAATGGCGTCCGGGGTTTTGTGGATGTAGCTGATAACGCCGATTTTCCTTTTGTAAGCGCCAATTACGATTTCGGCTCAACCCCCATGAGCTATTGGGTGCGGGAATTCATCACCCGCAATGTGGATGGCATCCGGTGCGGCATTTTTGGCCTCGGCGTCGATTTTAAAAACCTTGTAGAGCCTCATTTGCACCGGGGAGTTAGCTATAAAGACCCGGTAGAAGTCTCACGTGATTTGGTAGATCGGCTGAAGAATTATTTTCAATGTGACTTCATAATATGTCTAAGCCACCTTGGTTACAGCTATGATAGCGTACAAGTTAGCGACCGCATAATTGCCGAGGAAGTACCCGGTATCGATCTGATTATTGGAGGGCACACCCACACGTTTTTAGACCAGCCCGAAGAATTTATTCATGATGACGGTAGTAAAACCCTCGTTACGCAAGTAGGCCATTCCGGATTGATCCTGGGACACTTAGATTTTTTCTTCGATTATGACAAGCAAGTTGTTGCCGCTAAATCGAATAATATACCGATTGATGAGAGTTTAGGCTGATTTAAGGCTTAATAGCTGTAGGTTTTAGCCACGGATATACGCGGATTGCCACGAATTTAATGTAGAAGGGTACATCCATTTTCGCCGGTAAAACCGACGAAAATGGATGGTATCATGGATTTATGTGAAATGACCATCAAGAGACATAATCACGAACACCGGCTGTTTCAACCATCAAATCAAACATTTCGGTGTTTTTGACGAAGCCTTTCTCTTTGAGGTATTCGCTTCCGGGTCCTAATGAAGCGAGTTCCACGTAATCTGAGGTGTGCATGCTTCCGATCCAATTTACGGCTACATAATTGGCCAGGATGTAAGAAATGACTGCAGAAGGCCGGCTGCGTGCCCGGTATAAAGCTTCATAATCGCCTTTGAGTGATTTTAGCAGGGCTTCTGCCTCTTTATCCTTGATATCAATTTCGGTTGCGTAGTAAATCCTGTCTTTGATGTCGCTGTGGCTGCTGTCTTCGTTTAATTCAGAAAGAATCCAGCTGTTGGTATGCTTGAATTGCTGGATGCGATCAAACATATCGTTGGAATCGCGGTAACCGCCGCCGATACCATTTAACCCGGGGTTGGCGTTGCCGTGGTCCGTGGTAATGACGACCAATGTATCGCCACGTTCTTCAGCAAAGGCTACACATTTGGCAATGGCTTCATCAAAGGCGATTTGATCATAAATCAAACCGGCAACATCATTGCCGTGAGCAGCGTGGTCAACCCGTCCGCCTTCAACCTGTAAAAGAAATCCCTGATCATTTCCGGAAAGCCGCTCCAGGGCAACTTCGGTCATTTCAGCAAGGGTAGGGATGTCTTCTTTATATTCATCGATGCTCATGTGATCAGTGGTATAGGGAACATGACCGCGATAGAATGTACCTAATACTTTGTCATCCGAACCCCGATAATTCATCAATTGCCCTTTGCTTCGAACTACCTGATAACCTTTGGCTTCAAAATCGGCAAATAAGTCGCGGCCATCCTCACGTTCATCCGGATCAAAATGACGATAGCCACCACCCAGGATGACATCAAAATCTCTTTCGTAATATTGTTCTGCGATTTCATCCTGCATCCCGCGCTGCGGCACATTGGCGCTGAAACCGGCGGGAGTGGCGTGGGTAACCTCGGTAGTCGTTACAAGTCCGGTCGCCTTGCCCGCATCCCGGAAAATGGGCAGTACCGGACGAAATTCTTCTTCATTCGGGCCAATATTGAGTGAACCGTTATTGAGACGATTGCCGCATCCCCATGAGGCTGCTGCTGCTGCTGAGTCGGTCACAATAGAATCCAGCGAAGCCATATCCATCAGAGACCTGTGAGCACGGTTTTCGCGATAAAGTTTCATCCATGTGGACTCCTTGTTATACTGGCGTTGCATCATGTGATCGGCCATAGAAAGGGTGCCTGTGCTCATTCCATCGCTGACCAGGAAGATGATGTTTTTCGCTTTTGAGCTTCCGTTGCTGCCGTTAGTTGCTACGCCATCAGTAGTTCCGCAGCCAGTCAGAATGGCAGGTCCGGCAAAAAGAGAGGAAAGGGCGCCGGCTTTTAGAAAATCTCTTCGGTTGAAACCGTTTTTTGTAGATTTTTTATCACTCATAAAAATTCAGTCCAATTAAGGTTAGATGCTCTGGGGTGTCAGCAGTGTAAAATATACAAAACCGGCAAATTTCAATATGAAGTTTTCTTTAATTCACAGACCGGTTGAATTGGGCTTCCATGCCTTTGTAATCCAAAGTAAAGCTGCTAAAGAATAGGTAGGGAAATAATCTGGTGTTATCGAATCAGCGAGATCATCAGGCTTTACCTTTAATGATTTTGTGCTGTCTCCAGATATCACTAATCAACCAGAGGACGGGAAAAGGGGGGAAGAAAATCGAAATGCCAATCATGATATTCTTTTTGCTTTCGGAGTTCCGTGAATGCAAGATGCCCGCGAATCCGGAAATCCAGAAGACGAATAGGGTAAACAGGAGCAAAAACAAAATGAGAGAGCCGATCAGGCCGAAGGTGTCATAAAACCATGGGAGCATAAAGGCAATAATTGATCAATAAAATGGTATATTCGAGGGTTTACAATGTTTTCTGATGCATACAGATATCACGTAAACCTGTTCCATAAACGAACTCGTGTAAACTACAATATACATACATTATACAAAGGATAAATTAAGCGAATGTTGCCGGTAGTATCAATAGTCGGACGGCCGAATGTAGGAAAATCCACTCTGTTTAACCGGATTGTCGGTGAGCGGCAAGCTATAGTGGACGACAAACCGGGCGTAACCCGCGATCGCCATTACGGCGAATCCAACTGGAACGGAAAGGATTTCACGGTGATCGATACCGGCGGATACCTGAGCAGTGACAGTGAGGTTATGTCGAAAGGGGTGAGGGAGCAGGTTGAAATTGCCATCAGTCAATCGGATGTGATCATTTTTGTAGTTGATGTTACGCAGGGGCTAACCGATCTGGATGATGATGTCACCAAATTGCTGCGCCGGCAGAAAAAACCTGTGATACTTGCGGTCAACAAAGCCGATAACCAAGATCGCATTTGGTCAGCCCAGGAGTTCTACCGATTGGGATTTAACGAATTATATCCGGTATCATCAACCAGCGGAACGGGTACGGGAGATCTTATGGATGCCGTCGTTGAGCATTTGCCGGATACCGAACCCGAAGAGGAAACCAAAGAGCCCAAAATTGCTTTCATTGGCCGGCCCAATGTAGGCAAGAGCAGCCTGTTGAATGCGCTACTGAATGATGAAAGATCCATCGTGACGGACATCCCCGGAACCACACGTGATGCCATAAACAGTAAACTGACCTATGCCGAAAGGGATATCATCCTGGTCGATACTGCCGGAATGAGACGTAAAACCAAGGTGAAGGAAAATATCGAGTTTTACAGCTCCATCAGAACCAGTAAAAGTATTCGGGAGTGTGATGTGGCGGTGTTATTGGTGGATGCCGTTCAGGGACTGGAAAAGCAGGATATCAAAATTCTCAAGGAAGCTGAGAAATACAACAAGGGGCTGATTCTCGCCCTCAACAAGTGGGATCTGGTTGAAAAAGAGACCAATACTGAGCGCGATTACCGCAATTTTATTTATGAGATGCTGCCGGAAATGAATTATATCCCGATCGTCACCATATCGGCTTTAACCCGGCAGCGCATTAACAAAGTACTTGATTTGTGCCTGGAAGTTATCGAAGAGCGCAACAAGAAAATCACCACGCATGAGCTCAATGAGTTCCTCGAAAAGATCCTCAAAGAGCGTCCACTGCCGATGAGCGGCAGGCGCCAGCTCAATATTAAATACGGAACTCAGGTTAAAGTCAACCCGCCGGTCTTTATCTATTTCATGAACAAGCCCCGCGAACTTCCGGCAAATTACAGACGTTATATCCACAATAAAATGCGACAAACTTTCGGCTTCAAAGGCGTACCGTTGACCTTAACATTCAGGGAAAACTAACGGTATGAATTGTTTGTCAATTGATGATACCTTATCTTCGCAGCGTTTACTAACCATATTGAATCCGACACAATTTTATGGCTCAACTGGATAATCTTGAAAAGCCGCGTAATAACAGTATTAAAAAAGATGCAGCTTCTGAACGAAAGCTGAATTTCCTGGAAAAATTATATTTCCCCGAGATCTTAAAGGCTCTGGCTTATACATTTAAGCAGATGTTCAAACCCAGAGTGACCATGGAATATCCTGAAGAAAAGTGGGATCCGCCTGCCATTTTCCGCGGACGTCCTGTTTTGGTTGAGGACAACGGGCAGGAGCGATGCGTTGCATGCGGACTCTGTGCCAGGGCGTGTCCGCCGTTGGCCATTAGCATGCAGGCCTCAGAAACGGAGGATCCCAAAGAGCGCTACCCAACATTTTTTGAAATCAACATGCTGCGGTGCATCTACTGCGGACTTTGTGAGGAAGTTTGCCCCGAAGAGGCCATTGTGATGAGTAAAGATTACGACATTACTTTCAAATCCCGGGAAGAAGCCATTTACGACAAGTCTAAGCTTATGATCCCCAAGGAAGAACTGAAGGAGCGCTTAGATTATCTCAAAGAGTACCGCAATCGCCAGTTTGGCCAGTTCTGGAACTTTCCGGAAGAAAATAACATCCATGCCGTGCGCCCACGGGATGAAAACTGGGACACCGGACTATCCCTGGTTGATATGCTCGAGGAGAAAAACGCTGAAGACACCAAAAGCAAATCTACCAATTAACATACCCGGATGAGTCAGTCTGCTGAAGTACAATCTCTCATTGAAGATATTGCTTATTTAGCGCATGAGCTGGAGGCGTTGAAGGGTGTTATTGAAGCCGTTCCGTATCAGGAAAGACCGCCGGGCACGGTTTCCATTCTGGATATGATTGCCCGCCTTAGAGAACAGCAGGAAGCTTACTATCAACCCCTTATCGAACGAACGCTCACAGGTGCTTCGACGGCTGACCTCAAACCGGTTGATGAGTCCTATACCGAGGAAAACCAGGATGCTGAACAGGTGCTGAATAGTGTGATCGAAAAGCGCAATAGTTACACCGCTTATTTAAAAAGCATCAGCTCTGAACAATGGAATAACTCGACGGATTCAACCGGCTCTGTTATTGATATCGTGAAGGACCACATTCTGTTTGATCGCTCTTTGATGAAAGAAATCGCTGAGATCGTCCTCACACTTGATAAATCCCGTTCAACCCCTCAACACTAATCAGCCTGCATGATTACTGCCATCAGCGTGATTTCGATGGTAATTCTGGGAGTATTTGCTCTTCGGATGATTACCATTTTTACCCATACGCATAATCCTTTTCATCTTTTATTGGGTATTAGCTCTGCGACGGGAGTGATCAGCGTACTTGCCTGGATGAATCCGGAGTGGTTGCGCTTAATCGGGATAAACGTTGAACTTTTTCACTGGAGCAGGGCCGTAGCCTTCGCCGCATTGCTAAGTGCTGCCGCGTGGTTGATTTACCGGCTTAAACCCGGATTTGCCCGATTCCCCGCCTTTTTTTGTTACTTGCCGTTTTTGCTACTTGCCCTAATGCCCGCGCTATTTAACGGCAGCCTTTTGCTTGAAGTGGTCTTTTCCATTTATCACATCAGTGCCGTTTTCATATTACTGCTTTTGTATAGTGCTTACTCCGATGTT
>SLJN01000211.1 GCA_007135115.1 Balneolales bacterium | reverse complement strand
AGCCTTGTTCAATGGCCTCATGTGCGTCGCGGTCAATAAATCGCATAGCCTGTGAATTCATGCAGTATCGAAGGCCGGTTGGCTCAGGCCCATCTTCAAAAACATGGCCAAGATGGGATTTACATCTTGCACAATGCACTTCCGTACGCTCACTCAACAGGCCATCGTCCGGTTTTACACCGATGAAATTGAGATCAATCGGTGCAAAGTAACTCGGCCAGCCGGAGCTTGAATGAAATTTAGCTTCCGAGGAAAACAGAGGAGCGGAGCACCCCCGGCAAACATAGACACCTTCGCCATCTTCGCCGTGATATTCATTTACAAACGGGGATTCGGTACCATCATTCCGCAAAACGCGATACTCCCGGCGGCTCAGCTTATCGCGCCATTGCTCATCACTCATCTCAAATCTATCCTCATGATCCGGAAACAGGCTGCGATCGAACCATTCCGGCCACATCTTACTTTGGATTTCTTCCGGCACTTCGCGAAAAATATCTACATTGACGTCGGGATCATGCAAATCCGAAGAAATAGCATCGCTGTTTTCAGGGTTTTGACCTGATGAGTCACACGATACCATAATAAGCACAGCTACACCCAGTATTACGGATATCCTCATGATAAGAGATTTGGTTATGATTTTACTACAAAAACCCAAAATTGAGCACTCAAGTTTCAATGGTTCTAAAAATGCCTACCAATTGCCGGTACCCGGTTCGCCTTTTACGGGACCCACAATCTCCGGGGTCATCCAGCCACCGTAAAATCCTCCAGGTTGTGGCTTTACCGTGATACCATCAACAAAGCACTCAAGTTTTCCGGGATAAAAACAGAAGTAACCGGCAATCTCCATATACGGTTTTTTAGGTTGATCATACGTCCAAACAGCCCTTTCCAGAGTCTCACCGTTTACAGTTATATTCCAATACGTCGCTTCTCCTTTCCATTCACAAAAAGATGTGCCGGGAGCTTTGGTCAGAAACTCTGTTTTTACATCCTTTGGAGGTAGATAAAATGTAGGAGGACTCGCGGTTTCCAATATCCTGATGGATTCTGTTGTAAGCGCGATGGTTTGATCCAACCATCTTACTTCCACAGTTCTGCAATCTTTTGAAAGCGCCGGCGGACGAGGATAATCCCAAACCGATTCCTGATCGGGTCCGGGTACTTTGGCAAATGGGGGACGTTCTTTTCCTTTGTATTTCCACATGGTGCATTTGTTTGGTTTTGGTTTTTGATCAACCCCAAATGCGAGCGGAGCGTTTTTAAAGCCATCAAATTGATCGGTTGACTTAATCTGCAGACTTTCGCAACAATTTGTTCCGGCGGCGAGTATTTTATTTGAAAATTTTTGGGCAAAAGAGGTTTTCAAACGGACCTGCCGGATCTCCGGACCCGGCAGGTGGCGGGCTGATATTATTTCACCAACATCATCTGCCGACTCTCCACAAAATCGCCGGCTTCGATGCGGTAGATATAGGTACCGCTGGACAGGTCGGAGGCGTCGAAGGTTACCTCGTAGGTTCCGGCGCTCTGAGTTTCGTTGACCAGAGTTGTCACCTGTTCTCCCAATATATTATAGACCGTTAGCCTAACTTGAGCCTGTTCCGGGAGTTCGTAGCTTATTTGGGTGTCCGGGTTGAAGGGGTTTGGATAGTTGTCTTTCAGATTAAATTCCGAAGGAGCATCTTTTGATTCAGTTATGTGTGTTAGCTCCCGGTTCAATGACCAGGTTTCACTATATTCACCCCATCCTGCTTCATTTTTGGCACGGACTCGCCACCATAGGTCTTCTTGATCTTCATTTTGGTGAACAACCAGGGTGGTATCGGTCAAAACAGAGTCTTCAATGATTTCATCAAACTCCTCATCACGAGCAAGTTCGAATCCATATTCATCTGCTTCAGGATTCTTGGAACTATTCCATGAAAATACGATGGAGTCTTCTTCAACGCTTTCATCATTAGCCGGTTGAGCGAGAGTCACCTTTTCAGGTTCGCTTTCAACGAATTCCAGACCGGGTGGCGGATCCTGTTGATTATCAAAATAAAATGGATATAAAAACGGATATGAAATATAGCCGTCAGAGCCGTCTTTGATGGTCCATATCTGATCTTCATCATTACCGAATGCCCAATCCTCATCTCCAAAAGTTTCCTTTTCCTTTAATTCAGATGTAGTGAGGCCGGTACCACCATTAGACTCATCAGTACCAGAAGTTTCCATGTCCCAGAAAGAAGCAGAAACGTCCCCGGAATTATCACCTATCAGTCCTCCTTTTTGCGCAGGATTATCTCCTGTTGACTCTACCAGTCCCGTTGCGTATGACCGGGCTATGGTGCCGTCATTGTTATTTGCAACCAGACCACCAAGAACATCCCCCGAATTTACCTCACCTGTGGCATAGCTGTCTTTGATTTCTGATTCCGAATTCCATCCTACTAAACCACCCGCAGTTGTAAATGGTACGGATGTGTTTCCGGTGGCATAGGAGCGCTCGATCAATCCATCATTGGTAAGTGCCCCGGCCAGTCCACCGGCTTGCTGGTCTGTGCCGTTGACTTCACCCGATGCATGAGAGTCAGTAATCTCCCCATCATTGAAAATATGACCTACCAAGCCGCCGGCTGAAATTCTTCCTCTGACATCGCCCATTGCAGAACTTCCTTTAATGTAGGCTGTATCCGTTTCCCATCCGTCATTCACCGAGCCAACTAAACCGCCGCTGTTGTCTAAACCAACGACCTCCACATCAGCATGAGCTTGCTGAATTGCGCCCTGGTATAGACTTCCTACAGCCCCACCTGTAAAGCTATCGCCATAGACTTCGCCGGATACCGTTACCGCAAACACCTCACTGCTTACCACTACACCAGCCAATGCTCCTACGTTGCTTTCTTCAGAAGATATGCTCACATCTTTTATATTCAGGTCTACTACAATAGCACTGTCCTGAACTGCTCCGAATAACCCCACTTCCTCTTTATCGGTGTCAATAAACAGACCAGTTATTGTGTAATCATTGCCGTCAAGCAAGCCGGTGAATCCCTGTTTTGTGCAATGATCCGAAAGATCATAGTCGCAAGCGCCTATAGGCTCCCAGCCATTCCCTTCCGAAAATGATGTTTCTGTAAGATCTATATCGGCAATTAGCTCAAAATGATCATCCTTATAGTCACGGATATTATCCAGATGTTCCGGCTCTGAAATCTGCCAGGGGTTATCCTCGCTACCGTCTCCACCGGCAAAATCATCTGCTAAAACAGGAAGTACCGTTAGATGTAAAAGAAATACCAATGCAATCAGTCCACTTAGTTTCATACTTCAACTGAGTTCGAGTTCAAAATTCGGGCTTATGTTTATCTATCACGTAAAAACTCTCCTCATTTTCTCATTTATTTTGAAATTAGCCCTCTAATGGAAGTTCAAAGCTTTCAATGGGTGTCGGCAAAAAATCAAAGAAATTGGTCTCTGATTACTATCAACTCCCCCCACATTTTCTTATATAGTTTCCTGCAAGGCGCTCCGCCTTCAGAAGAAACATGTGTACGAATAATTATGACTTATGACTAATCTATTTACCAAACCTTTTAATTTGAGGGGTTTTGATGTTGGAATGATCACGACTCTCTTGGTTGCCTTGCTTTTCACGGCTTGCGGACCGTCCGCCGAAGTGCAGCAGCAAGGAAATGAAAGCGACATTGACCGGCTGCTAGAGGCTGCCGAAACCGACGAGGGGTTGTTCGATGTCCATCAGACCGGGGAACACTTCTTCTTCGAAATCCCCGAAGAAAAGCTCGAACGCGAAATGGTCATCCTGACCCGCTACCACGAAAAAGAAGCGTGGTTTTCGGAGTCCGGCCCTTTTGCCAACAGCAACATGCAGGTTTCCTGGGAGCGCAAACGCGACCGGATTTTGCTGCGGGCGGAAACCTATCACTACGATGCCGATGAAAACCTGAATGTGTACAAAGCCGTCAACCGCGACAGCTTCACTCCGATTCTGGCTTCGTTTGATATCGAGAAAGAGCGGGATGGCTCCATCATTATTGATGTTTCCGATCTGTATACCGGACAGTCGGAAGCTTTTGAAATCAGTCAGTTCGCACGAAATTCCATCGATTCCCGAGGCCTTGATCCCGAGCGCAGCCACGTGGAATCGATCCGCAGCTATCCGGAAAATATTGAGGTGGGCGCGGTATTGAGTTACGATGCCGGTGATCCGCCTTCCGAAAGCCGGGGCAGCACGATGTCAGCGCACCTGAATCACTCCATGATTCTTCTCCCCGAAGAAAAGATGGAGCGCCGGTGGTACGATGAGCGAATCGGCCTGCGCGGCATCACCCAACTCGATTTTGGACGGGATTACCAGGGCACCGAAGAGGTCAATTACATTCAGCGATATCGCCTGGATCCAAGCGACACCTCGGCCTACCTTGATGGCGAACTCGTAGACCCGGAAGAGCCTTGGGTCTGGTATATCGATCCGGCCACGCCGGAGCATTGGATTCCCTATTTCAAAGAGGGTTTGCTGGAATGGAACGAAGCGTTCGAGGAAGCCGGATTCAAAAACGCCATCGAAGTCAAAATGGCGCCGGTAGATGATCCCGATTTCAGCATGGAGGATGCCCGGTATTCGGTGCTCCGCTACAACGCTACAAATATCCGATCGGCCAATGCCGGTGGTGGCGCGGTGGACCCGCGAACCGGGGAGCTGATCAGCGGTCACATCAACATGCTCGACGGACTGGAAGAGCGGCTGCGCTGGTGGATATTCTCACAAATGGGCGCCCGCCACGATGATCTCCGCGGAGATAAAATACCCGAGGATATGATGGGCGAAGCGCTGCGCTATGTGGTTTCGCATGAGATTGCGCATGTGGTCGGACTGCCGCACAATCAGATGGGAAATCACGCATTTCCGACAGACTCTTTGCGATCAGCCTCGTTTATTGAAGAGTGGGGCCATGCCGCTTCGGTAGTCGGACGTACCCGCTTCAATTATGTCGCTCAGCCGGGTGATGACATCCCCGAGATCGAACGCCGCCGGGTCGGAGTGGCTGACAAATTCGCCGTAAAATGGGGCTACAGTCCGATGCCTCAGTACGACGGTCCGGATGAAGAGTGGGATACGCTCAATGAGATGGTGATGGAACACAACGAAGAGCCGTGGTTTCGGTTTCTGGAGGGTCAGTATACCGCCGAAACCGAGTGGGATCCGTACCGCCAGACCGAGTCGATGAGTGATGACGGCGTAAAAGCGAGCGAATACGGGATCAAAAACCTCAAACAATTGATTCCGGATCTGGTCGAACGCGTCTCTCAGGACGGTCAGGATTACTGGGATCTGGAAAATCATTACCTCCAGATTCATCAGCAGTGGCAGCGTTTCATGCAGCATGCCACGGTGCAGGTGGGCGGAACCTACACGCATAAAAAACGGCACGGCGAGGATGGTCCGATTTTCACGCCGGTAGAACGGGAGGATCAAATCCGTGCGATGGAGTTTCTGGAGGAACACGCCTTCCAGACACCGGAGTGGCTGTTGGATGAGGATATCCTCCGTCTGCTTGAACATGCCGGAGCGCTTGAGCGGGTCCGGGGTTATCAGATGGAGGCGCTGGAGCGTTTTCTGCTACCCAACCGGTTCGGACGCATCGCCGAGCAGGAGTATTTTCTGGGTGATGAAGCCTACTCCAACCCCGAAATGATGGACGACCTGCGCGAGATGCTCTGGACGGAAGTCAGCGAAGGCGAAGAAATTGATGCTTTCCGCCGCAATCTTCAGCGCGGCTACCTCGACCGGTTGCAATGGCTGATGACCGAGGCGCAAATGGATACCTTCAACCCGCCCGTTTCCGGAAATTTGCGGGTCGGCAGCTATGATGATCCGCCGCTGAATGCTGAAATCCACGTAAGCCAATCCGATGTGCGGATGCTTGTGCGTGACCAGCTTAGTCAGTTGCAGGAAGAAATCGAAGAACACTTAGATCAAGCGCCGGACCGGCACACCCGCATTCACCTTGAGGATGTGTTAGTGCGGATTCAGCGGATGATGTAGGGTTGAAGACGAGGCTTTCACGAAAGTCCGTTTTTCAATCTTGCAAAAGCAAAATTAATCGGTCATCCCGGCAACCCTGTAGCGATAGTGGAAGGGTTATCCAGGATCCAGGGGTCATGGCAACTTATTTGCTAACCTCCCTGGATCCCGGATCTCCTCCTCTCGTCGTCGTCCGGGATGACTGATAATGGAAACTTTGAGTTAAATTGAGATTTAGAGCAAGCCTGAAGAATTTAAATCTCCCCTCGCAAATAAGCTTGCCGAAGCTCCTGCGGAAATTTCTCAATCGCATACCGCAGCATCGTGCGGGGCATCTGCTGATATCGATCTTTTAAAAACGCCTCCAAACGAGACTGATCCTTTTTCCCCGCTTCCCGAAGCATCCATCCTACTGCTTTGTGAATCAGATCATGCTCATCTTTCAACAAGCGATCCGCTATGCGAAAGGTATCTTCGAGATCGCCTTGTTTGATGAAGTAAAATGTTGCCATAATCGCGATTCTCCGCTCCCATAAACTTTCCGAACCGGCCAGCGTGTGCAGTACCTCCCTTGATTTATCAAACAAATAAGCCCCGGGAATTTTGGGCGCGGAGCTGTCGATCAAGTCCCAGTTATTGATGTGGCTGAGGTTTTTCATGTAGAACTCATAAATCGCTTTCCGATCGCTATCGGAAGCTTTAGCAAACCGTAGCTCAAGCACAAACAGCGCCGTTAAGCGCTCTTCATGATAATCGGACCGCAATAATTCCTGAATCTCCTCAAGCGGCAGGGCTTTATATCGCTTGGCAATTTTTCGCTGCTCCGGAACGCGGATTCCCAGAAACTCGTCCCCCTCCCCGTAATCTCCCTCTCCCGTTTTGAAGAATCGTTTGGAGTGGGCGGCGATTTTTGTATCGGCACGGTTTTGCAGTTCCTTTCGCAGGTCGGAAGCTTTCATTAGTTTCGATCCCTTACCTGTAGGTTTACTTACACCCATGCAATTCGAACTGTTTCCGAGATCTTTTCAAACTCCGGGTCACCCGTGATCAGAGACGCGTCCAGACTTTGAGCTAAAGCAGCACCGAAACAATCAGCGTAAGCAAGCCCTCCGATTGCTTTGAATTGTGCAGCACGATAAGCCTGGTCCCAATCAGCATCAATCACTTCAATTGAGAGATTGCTGATTTCAAGAAGAATCCTATCAGCAAATTCACCGGAGCGTCGACGGGCAAAACTATACCAAATTTCACCAAGGTTAATTACGCTAATATAGGCACCAATATCTGGGGAGTGCACTTTGTTAATGTAATCTTCCACATCCGATTCCGATGACACATCCTGTAAAAACGCAATGAGCGCCCAACTGTCAAAAACCAGATTTTTCATTTTCTTTTTTGCGATCTTTATCTCTCTGCTCTTTCAGCTCTTCAAGAGCACCACTTCCGGCAGCTATTCCTCTGAGTTTTTTGATATAATCTTTGGTAACCGGTTCTAAAATAATTTTCCCCTCCTGTTCAATGACGTTGACAAGTGTGCCTGGCTTTATGTTATACTTTTTTCTGATCGATGCAGGTATAACAATCTGCCCTTTTTGAGTCATTTTTGTTTTCATAGGACATCCTAAGGTACCATTTGTATTACATATATTTTACGTATGACGATTAAAAAAAAGTTTTACTCGACAATTTTCACACAGACTTATAGATTATGTAGAGTTAATTCAATGACGCTTAGGGCGCTATGTGATATTTGGTACGCCCCCTACCGGGCTTATCCCTCTCCGGATGCAATACCAGCCATAATCCCCTCCCAGCCAACCATGGCTGATTTTCTTTCGCTTCCCCAACGATATTCACCAATTTCACCGGTCTTTTTAATCACCCTGTGGCAAGGAATCAAATACGCCACCGGGTTTCGGCCCACTGCGCTTCCAACAGCTCTGGAAGCTCGTTCGCGATGTAGAGAGCCGGCAATATCCGAATAGGTGGTCAGCCTGCCCGGTGGAATTTTCAGCAGCGCCTCCCAGACTTTCAGCTGAAACGGGGTTCCTGAAAGATGCAAATGAAGTGGTTTTTCCGGGGAGCTGCCGTAGAGCACTTTGCTGATTTCAGTAATCTGATCAGGATTGTTCCGGCGGATGTCCGCCTCCGACCACTTGGCATGGAGCTCATCGACGGCGGCCAGACGATCATCCGTAAACATGAGATTGCATATTCCCCGGTCGGTAGCCGCGCACAGCATCTCCCCGAACGGACTATCCGAAAATCCATAGTGAATCCGCAATTGACGTCCGCCCTGCTTGTACTCACCCGGACTCATACCTTCTATGTTGATGAAAAGATCATGCAGACGCCCGGTACCCGACAAACCGCTTTCCCATGCCGCTTCCTGATTGGAAAGGCCGTTCATCAGAAGCTGTTTGGCGTGATCCGCCGTAATAAACTGCAAGAATTTTTTCGGCGAAACTCCCGCCCATTGCCGGAAAGTTTTCTGCAAATGATGCGGGCTGAGGTGAACGGCTTTAGCGATATCATCCAGATTAGGCTGCTGACCGGCCTGATGTTTGATAAAACGAATGGCTTTTGCGACAAGCTGGTATGTTTCATTCGTATTCATGGTGATGAATTTAATACCTGAAAATGTTTCTATCAGTATGATCAGAATGGATTAAGATACCAACCCGTTTCTTGTGGACCTGCAATTTTTCTCGTACAGTAAATGTGTAAAACACAGACTGCAGCCAAAAATCAGATCAAATGGAACCTTTGTACGACATTGATATTCTCGAGAAGTCGGATAAATATATAAGATTCAGAGTTACTGAAAACGATGAGCTTTTATCAGACGAACAACTACTTGAAAGGCTATCTGATCGTGAAGATTTTCACACATTCTACAACCGTTTTCTAGCAGAATCTCCATTCCCCGCATTTTTCTGGGAATGTAAGCCGATCTCACTGAATCAACCGGATGCCATCCACGAATGCACACTGGTCAGTAGCATCACACTGGATGGAGTTGCCGCTGAACAGGGTGCTTTCCGGGAATATTTTGATCAAAATAAACAGGTAGTTGCCTTCGACAACCTCGGCGGAGATGCCCGTTTAGTTGCTCCCTGCCCGTCAGGAGATTACGGAAAATACGCGCATATCGGCAGGTTTGTCAGAGAAGCGGAGGCACAGCAGGTTTCGGAGTTCTGGAAAGTAACGGCACAGGAAATGTTGCAACAGTCTCCGAATGAACCGCGATGGCTGAGTACATCCGGGCTGGGTGTCTACTGGCTGCATGCGCGGATTGACCGCTACCCGAAGTATTATCAAACCGAAAGCTACAAGGTATTTAAGGGCTGAGGGGACCCCTCACATCTGCAATCTGCACTCTACAATCAACAATCTGATATCTGTTGGATAAGGTATGATGCATAGATTAGGCAACCTTGAGCACCCATAAGCAAGCACTTCAATAGTACAAGAGATAGCAGATTGATGATTTGTGATATCAGATTGCAGAAGTTAGCTCCTCACCCAACCCGTGCAAATCCGCGGCGTAAACAACCTTTCACCGGCATTTTTGAAATCATATGCAATACAAATCACCATCTGACAAATTTACAGCCCCATTTGGCAAATACCACTTGCAGTTATTGGCTTAATTCATTAAACCCATCGATATATCACGTTCCGAAACCGTGAACACGTTACCGAACATGGTCGCACTTTGGTAGCACTATGGTCCGAATGTGGTCCCTTGGTGAATTAGTGCCGATTTATGCCGTCCGAAGGAAAGTTATATGGGTGTCACAATGGCAGATCAGTGGTTTTGGGGCGAGTCCTTACATCTGCAATCTGCACTCTACAATCAACAATCTAATATCTGTTTTATCCGGCATGATGATTACGCCGGGCACAGTTGGATATCCATAGCAATCATCTCATCTTTTCAGAGAGATCGCAGATTGTAGATTAGTGAGATCAGATTGCAGAAGTTCCGGACCCATTCAATCCGCATCAATCCGCGTAAATCCGCGGTTTAATACCACCCTACCGCAATTTCTTCAAAGGCTTCAGCAAATCATCCAGACCATTTGTTTTGATTTCGTACATCGTGGCCAATTGCTGACCCAATTTACCGGCGGGAAAGCCCTCCCGTTCAAACCATTCCAGGTAGTGAACCGGCAGGTCGGTGAGGTAGCGGTCTTTATATTTTCCAAAGGGCATCCGCGCTTGAATCAGTTCGCGGAGGAAGGTTTCATCGTATTCCATTAGATGATTAAACTTTTATATTCAGCTTAGCTCATTCAAGAACAGCTCACTCGTCAATTTTCGCTCCCTGCTCAATCCAGCGGTGGAGTTTGTCCCGTTCCTGCTGCGTCATATTGGTTTGATTAGCCAGCGGCATAAATTCCGATCGCACCGTGGTACGCATGATTGCATCCGCCTGATTCTGTATCTGCTGCGGGGTATCCAGTTTCACATCAGCCGGGGCGGTGGTCCATACTTCGTCGGATGGATTTTCGGAGTGACATTGCACGCAGTGGGTCTGCATGATGGTTTCGACTTCTTCAAAAGCTACCGGTTCGGTTAGATCAATATCGTCGCGGCTATCGGTAAGCGGCGAGGTGATTAAAGCGAGCAGAAACAGTCCAAGCACTGATGCCGGCAGGATATAGCGGGCTTCAAAACCACGCTCGATCAGATTCCAATAATGCTTGATTCCCGCACTTGCTATGATGATACCCATCAGAATCAGCCAGTTGTAATCGTGCCCGATGGTTCCGGGGAAATGGTGGCTGATCATCGTAAAAATCACCGGAAGGGTAAGATAATTGTTGTGAAGTGAGCGCTGCATAGCTTTGTTGCCGAGACTGCCGTCCGGCTTTTTGCCGGAAAGCGCCGACCGCACCACTGCTTTCTGCGACGGTATGATCACAAAAAACACATTGGCCACCATAATGGTACCAATCACCCCACCCACATGAATAAATGCCGCCCGGCTGCTGAATATCTGTACCAAAAACCAGGAAAGTCCGGTCAGCAGGATTAGCCCGAGCCCGACAAACAGCCATGGTTTATTCGCCAGCGGTGATTTGCACATCAAGTCGTAAACAAACCACCCAACGGCAAGACTGCCAATCCCTATGAGTACAGCTGCCGTCACCGATATATCCGGACCGTCGGGTCTGAGAAAGAAACTGCCGGGATTCATGTAATACACGACAAACAGCAGCACAAACCCGCTGATCCAGGTCAGGTACGCTTCATATTTAAACCAGTGCAGATCACCCGGAATCTTATCAGGGGCGATTTTGTATTTTTCCAGATAGTAAAACCCGCCCCCGTGAATCGCCCATAAATTCCCGGCCAGCTCATCCCGGACGCCTTTTCTATTGAGGTTGTTTTCCAGAAAGATGAAGTAGAATGATGCGCCAATCCACATAATCCCGACAATGATGTGGAACCACCGGACAATCAGATTCAGCCACTCCATGGCATGGCTTTGCATGGGAGTGCCGCTAATGGCCACATAAGTGAGGTAAAACAGTGGCAGGCCGATCAGTGTATAGGTGAGCACTTTCTTGCCCAGTGCCAGGTTGGCTTTTCGCATCGCCACATCGTACTGGAAACCGGGGTCGTCGTCGTGGGTTTCGTCTATTCGGTGGGCCCATAGCTTTTTTGTAATCGCATCGAAGAACACGCGCACAAAGAATAAGACAGCAAAAGTAACCACTACATAAATAAGCCAGGGATCATCCATAATTTTACTAATGTATTCGGGAGCTATATCTGAAATCATCCAAAAAGTTGCGAAGGCACGTCGGTAATGGTTACGAAGTAGAAAATCACACAACGCATGATGTGTAATTTTTGACAAAAAAACTACCTACGCTGTCAGACAAAGAAGCAAAATCCGGAGGCAATTACAAAGTTGGGTAGTGGTATCAAAGTTATAACTTTTCTACCTGTGGTCATCACGCCGGTAGGCGGAGGCACTCCCGGACGACGACGTGAGGAGGAGATCCGGGATGACCAATGGTGGGAACAGATGTTTTATTAGGCCACTCGCTCTTAAGCCGGACTTGAAGCTCTGTTCACAAGATTCGCCCGAGTTACCTGCACCAGAACCCCAATCATAAAAATCAAAATCGCTGCAAGGTTCCCGTAACTGCCGATTTGCTGCAACTCCGGTACCCCGGTAAAATCCGTAAGAACCCTCACCAGTAAAAAACCGTGCAGCAGGGCGAAAGGCAGATAAAAATAGTGGCTATAGGGTACTTCCATGCCTGTTAGCGCCGGCAAGATGAATGCGGCATGAGCGAAGATCATGCTGAATACAAATCCAATGAATATCATGTGCAGCAGAGCATCGTAGGGTAGGCCTGCTACCGGCTGACCAACGGATGACGCATAGATCCCTGCTATGATCAACCAGAAATAACCGGTAAGCATGCATAATGCACTAAATCGCGTCCATCCTGTAGAACCTATGGTTTTTCGTGCCACATCGTAGCGAATCATCCAGGCGGCGGGGAGGATGAATAAGAGCATGAGTCCATACCAGGGAGCTGGTGTGTTGAGATGAAGCAGCGCCACCATCATCATCCAAAGTAGGATAATACCGGTAAATACTTGTGTGGCCCGCATGGGCGGACGCATGATGCGATTCAACTCAAGTCGCTCTCCGAAGATTGTCAGCACAGGAAAACCAACCCACCAGAAGACCAGCTCAAAAAGCGGATAATTCATCACAAACAACACATTGCCGATCAGCAGGCAAAACGCTCCAAGTAGCATAATCAGGTGATACAGAGCCGGATCTATTCGCAGCACATAACTGAGAACGGCAACCAGCATTACGGTTCCGGCCAGTAAAAAGAAGCTGCCGATGGTTGTAATTCCGGATAGGATCAACACGGTTGATAGTGCCAGCAGCACCGGGGCTGACCAGGTCCAGTGCTGACGCAGAGCAGCGGCGCGTTCCAGCGATATCAGCGTGCCGAGAAAACCGTTGATCATCAGCGGTCCGTGCAGCATCCCGTTAGTTTGAAGGTTTCCGGGTGCCAGAACTCCAAGGCGAACAAGACCGGTGTAAAGTCCGAGTAGCAGGGAACCTACGGCCAGCAGCATTAGTGCGGGAAATAATATTTGAGTGACCCTCTTCATCCGGTTACGCTGATTAACCATATAGCCGGGCGTGATCGGCTATCATATCGGGTGTCCACCGGGGTTCCATTACCACATGCAGCACAGGTTCAGCTATTTCGGAAAGTCGGGACGTAACCATCTGTTCGATGTATAACCTCAACGGACACGCCGGAGTCGTTACCGTCAGATGCACTTCAATCCGTCCCTCTTCCGCGTAGATTTGGTAGATCAGACCAAGATCCACGATATTCAAACCGATTTCAGGGTCCACAATTTCCCTGAGCTGTTCAACGGCCTGCTTTCGCAGGTTCAAATCTTCATATTTCATTATTCTGACCGGTTTGAAAATGTGGCTATAAACCCGCTGCTATCCGGTTTTGGTAACTTTGACGGTTACTTCACCCGGTTCGGATTTCAGGTACTCCCAACGAAACGGCACCCCGTAAAACTCTTCCAACTTATACGAAAGCGGACGGGGATCGTGGTCATTGGTAAATACAAAAGCTTCCCCGGGGTTCAATTCCTCAAAGGAGCCAAATACCATGTCCCGTCGATCAACACAGGGATTTCCGCGGACATCAAACTCTTTTATCACTGTGGCTTCTTCTGCAGTACTCATCTTCTCGCGTGGTTATTGGTGAAATATTTATTACTTTATTAAAAGATAAAATAGTCTAATATCTTAAATAGATCAAGTATGGTTCATCAAACTTTTATCCCTAATTGAAGTTGGTCAGACAACAGGTAGTGGCACGAACTAATCCTTAGCCAAAAACCGGCTCGGTTCGCTGAACCCACAAATACAATGTATCTCCGGTACGGACTTTCTCAGGCAGGGGAAACGTACACTCCACACCCTTCGTGGCCTGCTGAGCGGGTTGATCATCAACCCACAGCGAATCGATCTGATATTCCACTACGCCGGTGGTCTCGCCAATAATCAGAATTCGATCCCCGGCGGATAATGACTCCGATTTTAAGATGGCATGAGCTACGCGCGGTCTGGCAAAGTAATTCAGAATGTCGCCGGCGTATAATTTTTTCATTGTTGCTGCCGAGCCTCGTTTTTCCGCCCACTCGCCGAGTTTTCGTCCGAGATAGTAGCCGTCCCAAAAACCCCGGTTATACACGGATGCCAACCGGGACTTCCATTCCCGAATATTATCCTCCGTGTAACGATCGGCACATACAGCTTCGGCGGCTTCTTTGTAGCAGCGCGTCACGGTTTTCACATACTCCGCAGAGCGCCCTCTTCCCTCGATTTTTAAAACCCGAATACCCGACTTAAGCACTTCATCCAAAAAGTCTATGGTGCAGAGGTCTTTGGGTGACATGATGTATTCGTTATCGATCTCCAGCTCATTTCCGTCATCGCTTTCCACCCTGTAGGTATGGCGACAGTTTTGCCGGCACGCACCTCGATTGGCCGAAGTGTTGTAGGTGTGAAGACTCAGGTAACATTTCCCGGATACGGCCATACATAGTGCTCCATGGGCAAATACCTCAATCCGGACCAGCTCGCCGGAAGGCCCTGTTATCTGCTCTGATTCAATGGTCTTTACGATTTCGGCGACCTGCTGAAGGGATAACTCTCTTGCCAGAACCATCACATCAGCAAAATTACTGTAAAACCGAACCATCTCGCTGTTTGAAATATTGGCCTGCGTGGAAATGTGCACCGGCAGACCTTGCCTTCGAGCATACATGATCGCCGCCTGATCCGAAGCTATGACAGCCGATACCCCTGCTTTTGCGGCGAGGTCGACAGCCTCTTTCATCATCGGCAAATCCTTGTCGTACAGTACTGTGTTCAAGGTAAGATAGGTCTTAACATCCTGGGTGTTACAGCGATCTACAATTTCAGGTAAATCGCTCGCAGAAAAATTATTGGTAGCTTTGGCGCGCATGTTTAGTTGGCCCACGCCGAAGTAGACCGAATCCGCACCCGCCTGAAGTGCCGCTTCCAGACATTCACGGTTGCCGGCCGGTGCCATGATTTCTACAGGATGAGTCATACAATAAAGCTAATTAGATACTTTTATCCTAAAATAGCTTATTTTACGTACGGCCATCAACTGAAGTATCTTTATCGATGAATTTTTTTCCATGACTCAACACGACTATCGGGCTAAATTCCGTGAACTCGAAGACTACTCGCTTTTTGCATCCATGCCGGAGCATACCCGCTGCTTTTTGCGAGACCGGGCTTTTGCCTATCAGCTCACCGTTCAGCAGTTCTACGAAATCGTGAAAGCCGAGCGCGATTTGCAAATGTGGCGGGTGCCGGATTTACAGGAGTGGTGGCGTACTCTTGAGCGACCACCTGTCGACCGGAGCAACTTCATGAAACAAGTCCGAGCTTATGTGGATCAAAACCGTCATCAAGCGGCAGACTATACCGGCTTTCATGTTGATACGCCGCCACGCCCATCGGCCAAGTCGGTGGAAACCATGGATACCGACCGGAAGATCCACGGCTTTTGCCCGGCTCTATCCGAACAAACCGTTTGCTGCAACCTTCGCACCATTGATGCGGTCGAAAACTGTCCGCTGGGATGCTCCTATTGCTCCATCCAAACATTTTATACTGACCGGTACGTCTTTGAAGAGAATCTCGGGGAAAAGCTCAGGCAAATTCCGATATCACCGGAGCGTAACTATCACTTTTGTACCGGACAATCCTCGGATTCGCTGGTTTGGGGCAATCGCAACGGCAATCTTGAAAAGCTGGCTGAGTTTGCTGGTCAACACCCCAATATTCTGCTTGAACTGAAGACGAAAACCGACAATGTCGATGAATTTCTTGCCCTGGATATTCCAAGTAACGTTGTAGTGAGTTGGACCCTGAATCCACCTATGGTTACATCACATGAAGAGCACTTCACCGCTTCTCCCGAACGGCGGATTCAGGCCGCCGAAAAAGTAGCGGCTGCCGGACTGCCTGTCGCGTTCCATTTTCACCCGATCATGTATTATCAAACCTATCAGAAGGATTATACGGAACTGATTCGCGATCTCACCAGCCGCCTTGATCCCCGCCAGGTTCTGTTTGTGTCGATGGGGGCGCTGACGCTGATTAAACCGGCCATCAACCGGATTCGTCAGCTCGGTTTTCCAACCAAAATCCTTCAGTTTCCGCAGGATCGCGACCCTCACGGCAAAGTGACCTATCCCAAAGAAATCAAAAAAGATCTTTTCTCAACCGTTTATCAGGCATTTGACTGCTGGCATGATCAGGTTTTCTTTTATCTTTGCATGGAAACCCAAGATATATGGCAACAGATATTCGGAAATTCCTACGCTTGCAACGATGATTTCGAAGCCGATTTTCTGGATCATCTTTTCAACAAACTCGCCAGCGAATTTCCGGTACCGTATTCACCCGCATCCACCTGACTGAAATTAATTTATGCCTCAATTTGATTTCGCCGTCATAGGGGCCGGACCGGCAGGTCTGGCTACAGCACATGCTTTAAATCGCTATAATCAACAAGTGGTCCTCATCGACCCGCTTCTGGGACTTGAAAACCCGCCCGGAGCAGCAGCCGGACTGGTGAATGTGGCCATCGGCAAACGCGCCCTTTTGGGCTGGCAATCGGAGGCTTGTTACGAGGCTTTTTTTCAAAATTTGAACGCCGTTGCAGATGCTTCCGACCGGAATGATTTATTTTTGAAAAGCGGAATCCTGCGTCCGGCTCTGACTGAAGAATTATATGAGTTATTCTCCAAATCTTATAATGAACAGCCCTGGCCCGAAGATTGGGTGATGTGGATGAATGCGGACCAGGTTAGCCTTTTTAATCCCCACTTACCCGAATCTTATGGGGGATTATTTCTGAAAAACGGTCTATCGGTCTATGTTGATCGCTATCTGAACTCCTACCGTCAGTTTTTGAAGTCAAAAGGAGTCGAGCTTTGGGGAGATCAGGTTACCTACCAGCCGATAAACGAAGGATTTGAGCTAACCGGCTCCGATGGAAAAACGGTAACAGCAGGAAACGTAATCGTCGCCTCCGGTGCAGCATCTCTGGATTTTTCGGAGTGGCAGACTCTGAAAGCCAATCGGGTGAAAGGTGAAATTGCTGTTTTCGAGGCGGATCAGCCGCTGGATTGGGATCACGCCATTTCCGTGCATGGGTATATGATCCGGCGCGGCGAGCGGGAGCTGGTAGTGGGCTCGACCTATAATCATCATGACTTTTCTAATGATGTCACTGAGGACGGTAAAGAGCGGCTGAATCAAAAACTTCAGAAGGTTTTTCCTGTACTGAGTTCATTTATGAAGCAAACCGACCAAATGGCCGGCATTCGTGTGACTACTCATAATCGGCTTCCCATAATCGGTGAGCATCCGGATCACCCGAATCTTTATATTTTTACAGCACTGGGCTCCAAGGGGCTACTGTTTTCGGAACACGTGGGCTCTATACTTGCCGAGCACTTGATCCATAAAACCGATATACCCGACGAGTTACATGTTGATCGCGTTATTCCCCAAGCCAACTGATTCTTTTGAATCTGTTTTTTAGTATCACAACCGGCTGGAATTCTGGGCTGACTTAGGTCTGCTGCCGTTACTGCTATAAGCCTTTTTAGATTTAGTAGTAACGCTGACATCAACCGGCTTCGGTTTGGAAGGTGAATCCACAAGCATATTTATATACTGCTTTTGTCGAAAAACCTTTTTAAGCGCTACCAGTTCAGATAAGTCCCGTTCATCTTTTTGGAGCTCCGCTTCCCCGGTAATGGCTTTAAAATTACAATCAGCCCCGTTTTCAACCTGGATGTTGCCGGTTTTTAGCACGCCCCTTACCTGGGCGGTTGCATGGATTTTGATGTATTCGTCGGCCGAAATCACTCCATCTACGCTTCCGTGGATGATGATGCGTTCCGCATTTACGCTTCCTTCTAACTTACCGTGCTCACTGATCACCAGAGTACCCGAGATTTTGCCATTTATTTTTACTGAACTCTGTATATATAGATCCGGCGTTGATTGCTTAACCCCGTTGGCACCGCTAAAAGGGAAGGACGCGATACCAGCAGGTTGCTCAGTATGTTCTGACATAAGACGACCTTTATTGAAATTTGATTAACCCCCCGACCATGTTCTTTACTACAATTGGGTCACGGAATTAACCCCGTATTTCAATATTTGTGCCGTTTGCAAGCGAACCATCATACAAACTGCCGATCCATGCAATTACCACAAAAACCTGCCCACCATATACTTGGGCCACACCACTCAATTCAGTATCAGGACTGCTTTGAGGGTGATAATACCGGCAGATTTTCTGCATAGTAAATCTTACACGCAGGTTTATAAGGTTGTCACACTATTCCATTGACAGATTTATTTTGCCGCGGATTTTCGCGGATGAACACGGATTTTATGTTTCTATAAATCAAAAACATAGCCATGAATTTTCAGATTTAATCTTCAATTCAATCAAGGCGCAGCCGGCACGCTTATCTGTTGACCAAAGAAAATCGCATTGAGCAACAGTTTATTCGTGCCATACCAATATCCGCGGAATATCGGGTTGTCTGCCATGAGAATGACGCGCCCGCTACCGAGTTGATCCACCATAACCGAGGCGGTTTCACTGACTTCTTCGAGGTTGTCATCGGATATGTAGCCGCTCATCAATGGGGATGAGCTATATTTGAGCGGGGTGCTGTAGGGGTTTTCGCTGCTGTGATAGAATGTGGTATGACTCCTCCATACCGGGAGGCTGCGATCGTGATAGCCAAACCCAAGCGGGTGGGTTTTATCCAGTTCGCCTTCGAGGATAATCCCACCGATCTGTTGGGCACCAAAAATGTCGCGGGATTTTTCAAAATCAATCCGGTCGGGTATTTCGGGAGTTTCGTTTTCTTCTTCCTCAAGTTCGCCGACAATGTGGATGTCGGAAGTTAATTCATTCTGCACGGCCCATTCCGCGGCGGAGCCAATCGTAATCAAAGTGCCGCCGTTGCTGATCCAGCGCTGCAAGTCTTCGACTTCATCCTCGCTCATGAAACCGTAATTACCGGCTACAAATACGGCCACATCGTAGTCTTCCAGGGAGATCCGGCTGTAATTGCCGGTATCAACTTTGGTGATCGGCATATCCACTTTGCTGTCCAGCAGGTGCCAAAGCTGTCCGGCTGAATTTGCGCCTATTCCGCTGCCGACAACCGTGAACGCATTGGGTTTTTCAAGCACCGGCACGTCGCGGCTTCCCAGGTCTACGCCGTCTGCAGCATACCCTGTTGAGGTCGCTTGAAACTTCACGCCGGCTTTTTGTGCGGCTTCCTGCACAAGTTCATGCAGCTCCTCGGGGGAATGATCCTGAGGCTGAACGGGTACCATAACCGATCCCCGGCTGTATGCTTTTTCGCCTTCATGAGTATCAATGGTTGCCGGCCGAAATAGCGACTGCACCAGCACATCATGGTCCATCAAATGGTACATCGCTTTGGGGGCGTAGTAATCTGACCAGTCCAACATATAGGCGTAGTTGCTCACGGGCAGATCCTGCTGTTCCGGCGGCTCGGGAGCTTCGGTTACCCGGTCACCTGTGGGCAGATCGCTCCAACGGCCGCTGGAGTATTCGGCATTGGGCAATCCGTAGGCCAGCGACATCGTCCAGGTGGAAGCGTCGTAGAAGACACTGTCGGCAAATTCGGTGGTGGTTTCAAAAATGGAGCGTACCAGGCGAAATTGCTCCTGTTCAACCGGTACCATCCAGGCATGTTCCGGATCGAATTCGGTTCCGTCAACTTCAACGGATTCATCCAGCTCATACACTTCAAGGCGGTGGTTGATCAGAAGGTCTAAAAATTCGCGGTTACGAGCTTCGTCGTGGGGATCGCCGAAAACATAGGCTTCGGTTTCAAAATCGGATGCTTCATCAAGTGCGGACTCGAAAAAGCGGCGCTGGTAATCATGCATGTATTCACGTTCTTCAATCGCCGCCTGAATAGTCCCCAAGCTGGTGCGCAGATGATTTCGGATGGCGAACTCAAAGGTCAGATCACCCCATTGATTTTCCTGTACATGCCCGCGAGCGCTGGCCTGTTCAAATACCAGCCCCAAGCCGCCCATAAAGTTCGGATAGGTGGAGCCGTAGCCGGGATAGGTGTTGTCAAAAATTTCTTTGGTGAAGTAAAGCGATCCGATTTCATCAAGATAATCCGCCCAGCGGTCGGCAAATCGGAGGGTAAAATCGGTGTAGAGTTCTTCCGGAAGCGTGGGGTTCCAGGAGCCTTCGGGTTTGGTGGGCTCAAAAAAGTAGGTGGAGGTGGTTCCCATTTCGTGGAAATCAGTGGCTACGTTCGGCATCCACTTATGCATCAGGTCGATGCGAGCCTGACTTTCCGGATGAACAATAGGCAGCCAGTCGCGGTTGAGGTCAAACCAGTAGTGGTTGGTGCGCCCGCCCGGCCAGGCTTCGTTGTGCTCGCGGTCGAGCGGATCGGCAACAGCCGGATCGCCCTTATGCATGTTGGCCCAGTGGGTGTGACGATCGCGCCCGTCCGGGTTCATCACCGGATCAATCAGATACACCCCTTCATCCAGATACTGCTCTACCGGCTCGCCTTCTCCGGCCACCAGATAATAGGCCACCAACATCGCAACTTCACTGGAGGAGGTCTCATTTCCGTGCACGCCGTACCCCAGATAGTTGATTGCATGGCGATCGGTGCCGGGATCCTCATTATCCGGATCGATGGCAGACAAGTGATCATCACGGATCCGATCGAGACTCCGGATGTTTTCTTCGGACGTTACCGTGAGGATAATAAGCGGTCGGTAGCCGTAGGTCATACCGATTTCCTCAAATTCCGCGCGATCGGACAATTCGCTCAATTTGCGAAAATAGGCTACAATTCGATCGTGACGGGTGTGATGGCTGCCCAGCTCATATCCCAGAAATTCCTGGGGTGATGGAATTCGATCGTCGAACGAGACGACATCATCATCCTTGAAAAAATAATCGAGCTGATCTTCAGGCTGTTGAGCCTGAGTGGTGATGGTAAAGAAAGCAATGGAGAGGAATAACGTCAGTATCTTTCGGAACATAAGCGATGCTGTTGGTATGCTGTTTTGAAAATTCGCTCGCATAATATGAAGGATTTTGGATTTCCTCTCATAAAAATTAGCTGGTTCGGGTTGCAATTGCGGTGATTTACCTTTTGTTCAGAATTGCGCTACGCATCGCAGGGGCAAGGCATGCTCTTGTCCCTACATTTGGATGCCGGCCGAGTGCGCCATGTCCGACTGCCGGCGGATCCTCGCACCGGCCCGATATCATGCCGCGTCCTCGCGCTTATGTAAATGGTCAAACCTTTCCCATGCATCCCTCGGTAACCTTTTATGGCAGGTTCGGGATTATCGCCTCGGGATATTGGTGTGGGTGGGCCTCAATTACCCGGGACTGCGCTTCGCTTCGTCCCGCGCTACCGACCAGTCGTCCTTACAGGACGTATCTTTAAAATCAATCTCAGTGTAATCCCATAAAAAATCCGTGTACAACTTGTCCGACTACCGTGTCTGTTGCACAACTCATTTAAAATAGAATTTTACAACTTTATGTTGTCAATGGTGTATTACTAATAGTAATATTATTATCTT